>NZ_JBANAZ010000134.1:0-9442 GCF_059803455.1 Bradyrhizobium sp. UFLA05-108
ATTATACACTCTCAACCGGCTACCGGCCTCTCGGCTCTTGCCCCCGCGCAGCGGGCTGGAGCGCAGCGACTTCGTGCGCTGGCCCATCAGCGAAGTTGCGCCGCGTCCGACGAAGGTCGGCTCATCGCAGCAGAGCAGACCAGATTGGCTCAATTTGGGTTCTTCGCATTTTGACCCCTAGGCAGACTTCAACAATAAGAAATCAAGTCCCAAGCCCCATGACTGATACAAGTGAGACTGATATGGTCCAGATATCAGTGGAACAGGTCCTCGATGGTCAAATGCGCCGACGCTGCTTTATTGGCCTGATAGTTGGAGGCGCGGCGTGGCCACTTGCCGCCCGCGGCGAACATAAAGTCCGCATCCCTCTAATTGGGGTCGTTGGGCCCGCGGCGGTTTCGACAAATGACGACTGGCATGTGTTCAAGACCGCTTGCTCCAAGTTTGGCTGGGTTGAAGGTGACAACATCCACTTCGTGTACCGTTGGGCTGAGTCTTCGCGATTGCAGGCTGTCGTGACCGAGATCATGTCCCTGGCGCCAGATATTATCGTCGCCCTTGGAACGTCGACGCTGAATGCCGTGCGCGAAGTGACAAATTCGATCCCGGTGGTGTTTGTCGGGATCTCCGATCCAGAAGGCATCGGCGTCGTCGCAAACCTTGCCCGGCCGGGTGGCAACATGACCGGGCTCGCAAATTTCGAGCCTTCCATAGGAGGCAAATGGCTGCAGACTCTAAAAGAGATGGCGCCCTATGTGGTTCAGGTAGGCGTCCTCAGACTCGCGGGGGCGCAGTTAAGGATTTTGAAGAACGTTGAGGCCTACGCGACTTCGAACGGTATGAAAGTCGTCGATTGTCCCGTGCGGGACGGTCTTGAAATCCGAGCGGCGATCGAGGCTTTTGACGGCAAGACCGATGCCGGATTAATTGTGTTTCCCGATCCAGTCTTCGCAGGTTCGCGTGCAATGATGTTCGAACTGGCTGCAGAACACCATCTGCCGGCGATTTATCCGTTCCGGAGTGATGCTCGGGCGGGCGGCTTGATGAGTTATGGGATCAATTTATTAGATCAGCTGCGACAGTCGGCCTTTTATGTCGATCGAATCTTGAAGGGCGCGCGACCGGGGGACCTTCCCGTCCAAGCACCGACCAAATTCGAACTGGTAATTAACTTGAAGGCTGCCAAGGCGCTCGGTCTGGACGTTCCTCAGATGCTGCTCGCGCGAGCCGACGAGGTGATCGACTAGGACCACGGCCCGGCTTTGGCCCATCGCTTCCGCTAATGCAGTGCAGCGACATGTCAGGTCACTGGGGTAGACCGGAAGTTTGCATCCGAGGGCCAAACCGACGCGATTGCCCCACAACAGAAATCGACACAAACACAATCAATCAGATTTCACCATCTCAAACACAACCGTACTCGTTGCGCCTGTCATTGGGACAATTACTTTTCCAGTGAAAATTGCCTTATTGTCCGCCATTCGAACGAAGTATACGCGATCGGTGTTGAAGATCGCCTGACTAGATGCGGCATCAACGTGAGCGCTTAGCTTAACGCCGTCAGCAGTCTGCTCACCCATCGTGTATTTGCCTGTCCAGGCAACCTGCGTCTTCATCATCTCGATAGCCTCGTCATCTGTCAGCGTCGGCGCAGCTGGCACTTTTCGAGTACCGTCAACGAACAAGAGCCATATCCTGGTGGGTGTGATCGTAACGTAACCGTCGACCTTGTCTCCAAGCGGATAAGTTACGTTGTCGCCGGTCGTAGCCTTGAGGTTCAGCACCTTCCAACTACCGGTAAGGGCTTCTTTAGTAATTGGCTGCTGGGCGTATGACGAACTCGACAAGGCTAATGCGGTCACAATCAAGGGCAACGTCTTCTTCATTCAAACCTCCCTAATTCCCTGGCGAAAGATTGCATGATACCCGCGCGGTGAAAAGCCAGCGTTTGCGGGATCGAGATAGTAGCACAGGCAGGTTATGGCCCTTTGCGTCCGTTCGCAAAGAACGCCGCCACGTAACTTGGGGGGTAGACCAGACCTCGCCAAGGCCGGCCTAAACCGACGCGATTGACCCAGACCGGAACTTCTAAGATGGGACTGCTTTCGATATAAGCGCGTGTAGCCTGCCGTTTGTGGGGGGTCTACGAAATGGATCCAGTCAGCGATCCAGCCAAGCTGAAGGCAGAGGCGACGTATAACGCGGCAGCGGATCACTTTGACGATGGCCCGCTTGCATTCTGGGATCGCTACGGCCGCCGCACAGTGGAAAGGCTTTCGCTCGCACCGGGATCGTCGGTGCTTGATGTCGGGTGCGGTAGCGGTGCCTCCGCGATACCAGCCGCGATCAATGTTGGACCACAGGGGCGCGTCATAGGGATCGACCTTGCGGAACGTCTGCTCGCGATAGCGCGGTCGAAAAGCGTCGCGCAAAATCTGCACAACGTCGAGTTCAAGCGCGCCGACATGACAGCGCTAGGCTATCCAGATGCTTCATTCGATGCAGTGGTCTCGGTGTTCTCGCTCTTCTTCGTGGCCGACATGGTCGCTGAGGTTCGAGAGCTGTGGCGCGTGTTGCGGCCAGGGGGGAAGCTCGCCATCACGACTTGGGGGCCGCGCATGTTCGAGCCCGGATCGCAAGCGTTCTGGCTGGCGGTGAAGGAGTTCCGTCCTGATCTTGTCGCAACCGTTAGCCCTTGGGAGCGCATCACCAATCCCGACGCCCTGCGCGAACTTCTGTCGGAGAGTGGGATCAGCGGCGCTGAGATCACTGCGGAAGCCGGGCAACAACCCCTTCAGTCGGCGGAGGAATGGTGGACCGTCGTGCTGGGCTCGGGCTACCGCTGGACGGTCGAGCAGATGAGCGACGGAGAAAGGGCAGACGTCAGAACCGTGAACCTGAAGACGCTGCGGGACAGCGGCACCGTGGCCGTCGAGACAAACGTGATCTACGCCGTGGCGCAGAAGATGTAGGCTCGATGTGGCTCCGCAGGCAGAACCTGCGGATGTCGGCTAGTGTCCCATTTGCGAATCTGCGTTTGGTCTGACGGGGGTCCGCTCATCGCGGCAGAGCGGACCAGATTTGCTCAACCTGAGTTCTTCGCATTTCCCAAAGCCGTCATTTTGATCAGCGGCACCCTAGACAGGATGCGTCGCCGGGGCGATCATCGCTTGCAGGCGAACCAGGGGCGCCGCCATGGATGTCGGAGGTTGGCTGCGGAAGCTTGGCCTTGAACGATACGAAGCGGCATTCCGCGAGCACGAGGTAAGCGAGCAGGTCCTTCCAAGCCTCACGCACGAGGACCTGAAGGAAATCGGCGTTGCCCCCGTCGGTCACCGCCGCATGCTTCTGGAAGCTATCTCTGCCCTGAGAGCAAATACGAGCAGAAGCGACCTCTCTGCCGAAACTGCGCTAACCTCTAACGGCCCAAGTGCCCCAACCGAAGACCGTGCAGAGCGTCGCCAAGTCACGGTGATGTTCTCAGATTTGGTCGGATCAACCGCACTTTCGGCGCGCTTGGACCCGGAAGATCTGCGAGACGTTATCTCCGCATATCAGAAGACGGTCGCCGAAATTGTGGGACGTTTTGGCGGATTCGTTGCGAAGTACATGGGTGACGGTGTGCTGGTCTATTTCGGCTATCCTCAAGCCCACGAGGACGATGCTGAGCGAGCCGTGCGCGCGGGGTTGGCCCTGATCGCTGCGGTAAATAATCTAAAGGCCCACGTCGCGCTCCAAACGCGGATCGGAATCGCGACGGGAGTAGTGGTGGTGGGCGATCTGATCGGCTCGGGGGCTTCCCAGGAGCAAGCGATCGTCGGAGACACACCGAACTTGGCGGCCCGCTTGCAGGCCCTTGCGGAGCCGAATAGCGTGCTGCTGGCCGATAGCACGCGCAGGCTCGTCGGCAAACTGTTCGAACTCGAGGACCTCGGGCCACAGGAACTCAAGGGTTTCTCAGGTCCGATACGAGCCTGGACAGCAGTGCGACCGTCGACAGTGGAAGGTCGTTTCGAAGCAATGCATGCAAGCGGACTGAGCGACCTTGTCGGGCGCGGGGAGCAGCTCGAGTTACTGCTGCGGTGGTGGTCAAAAGCCAAATCCGGTTTGGGACAAGTGGTCTTGGTTTCCGGCGAGCCGGGTATTGGCAAGTCACGCTTGACGGCTGCGATGCTCGATCACTTGACTAATGAGCCGCACACGCGCTTGCGCTATTTCTGCTCGCCGCAACACATAGACAGCGCTTTGTATCCACTTATTGCCCAGATGGAGCGCGCCTTCGGACTGCGGCACGACGACACGCCGCAAGCGAAGCTCGACAAATTCGATGCAGTCGTTGCGCTGTCAGCGACCACGCCTCAAGATGCCGCACTATTGGCTGACATGCTGTCGCTGCCCAACCACGGCCGCTACCCAGCGCTCGATCTTACCCCTGAGCAGCGCAGAGAGAAAACGCTTCAAGCATTGACCTTACAAGTTGTCGAACTGGCCAGACAGCAGCCGGTGCTCATGATTTTTGAGGACGCCCATTGGGCTGACCCCACGAGCCTGGAAGCGATCGGCAGGACGGCGGACCGGATCAAAAACCTACCGGTACTCTTGATCGTCACATTTCGTCCCGAGTTCAACGCGCCCTGGCTGGGTCAGTCGAATGTGACTAGCCTGACGCTCGACCGGCTTGGCGAACGTGAAGCTGCCACCATCATCGCGCGGCTGGTCGGAAACAAGGCGCTACCGGCTGACGTCCTGGCGGAAATCATCGAGCGCACCGATGGCATCCCGCTGTTCGTTGAGGAGATGACGAAGGCAGTGCTGGAGGCCGAGGGGGAGTGGGGAGCGGTGAAGACTGCAGCCGCGGTTCCGCCTCCAGCGCTGGCGGTGCCCGCCAGCTTACATGCTTCCTTGATGGCCCGGCTCGATCGGCTGGGCACAGAGGTCAAGGCGATCGCCCAAATCGGCGCGGCAATCGGACGAGAATTTTCGTACTTTCTGCTGGCTGCCGTGGCGTCACGAAACGACGACGAGCTGAAGCGGCCTTTGGAAAAATTGGTGGAAGCCGGACTGGTCTTCCGGCAAGGCCGTCCATCGCGAGAAAATTATGTCTTCAAGCATGCGCTCGTGCGCGACGCAGCTTACGGCACGTTGCTGCGCCCGGCCCGCAGGGAGCTTCACCTTCGTATCGCCCGTGCCCTCGAACAGCAGAGGCCGGATGTCGTCCAGGGATCTCCCGAAAGTCTCGCGCATCACTATACGGAGGCCGGCGCCCTCGAGCGCGCGGCGGCGCTGTGGGGCGCGGCTGGACGACGCTCCCATTCGCGTTCGGCACTGGCGGAGGCTGAGGCTCAATTGAGCCGGGCGCTTGGCCTGATCGGGAGGTTGCCGTCGACGCCGTCGCTACGCCGCCAGCAGATTGCGCTCCAGGTCGAACTATTGACCGTTCTTATGCACACCAAGGGCTACGGTGCCGAACAAACCAAAGCCGCAGCGGCGCGTGCCCGCATCCTCATCGAGCAAGCGGAGGCGATTGGGGAACCGCCCGAGGATTCGTTGCTGCTGTTCTCGGTGATCTATGGTTTTTGGGTGGTCAACATCGCCGGGTTCAACGGTGACGCCGCTCGCGAACTCGCCGACCAATTCATGCAGCTTGCGACAAAGCAGCCCAACTCTGGCCCGCTCTTGCTCGCCCATCGCATGATGGGAGTGACATTGATGTCGGTCGGCATCCCCGCGGCGGGGAGAGAGCATCTCGATCACGCGATCGCGCTATATGATGCTGCAGAGCACCGCGCCTTGGCAACGCGTTTTGGCACGGACGCCCAGGTCGCAATCTTGGAATGGCGGTCGCGGACCAACTGGCTTCTTGGTTTTCCCCTGGCAGCGCGCACAGATGCCAACCGTTCATTCATCTGCGCCCGGGAAATTGATCAAGCCGCGACGTTGATGCATGCCTTGGCGCATTCGACCGCGACACTGATCCTGTTGGGCGACGTTGCCGAGGCCGGTGCTCGTGCGAGGGAACTCGTCGCGCTCGCCGACGACAAGGGATCATCGTATTGGAGCGCGAACGGGCTGATGTGGCAAGGCTGTCTGATGGCGCAGACCGACTGTGCGTCCGAAGCCGTTCACACCCTGGCCTCGTCGATCGAGACCTATCACGCCACGGGCGCCACGATCTACATTCCATTCGTGATGTCATATCTCGCCATGGCACATTCCCAGCTTGAGCGGCATGACGAAGCGCTCGGCGTGATCGAGCGCGCCATCGCCATGGCCCAGAGCACCAAAGAACAATGGTGCGAGGCCGAACTTTACCGGACTAAGGGCACACTGATTCTGCGAAGTGGGAACATGGCTGCGGCCGAGGCCGACTTCGAGCGCGCGCTCGAGATTGCACGTCGACAACAGGCAAGGTCCTGGGAGCTGCGCGCTGCGACGAGCCTGGCGCGGCTTTGGCGCGACCAGGGCAAACGCGACAAAGCTCGCAACCTGCTCGCTCCAGTCCATAACTGGTTCATCGAAGGCTTCGACACCGACGATTTGAAGAAGGCCAAAGTGTTGCTCGACGCGTTGGCGTCATAGCCCGTCGCCCACCGCGACGTCCGGTTATGATGTTGTGGACGGCTCCTCCACGGGCACGAGAGTGCCAAGGAGTGGGCGCCGGTTGAGGCTCCCACGATTCGGAGGAGTAACCTTTAGGCCATAGCAACGGCTGAGATAAATGCTCTCCCGAGGCAACCTCCTCGTCTCAAAGTAAGCGCCAAGCTAATCAGCCGCGAGAAAGACAGCCTGCTCGTAGTCGCCCGAGCCCATTTGTCCGGGCTCGAAGATCCCGTGCTTGGCTATCCAGTCAAACGACCTCTCAAAGGCCTCTTTGTTGTAGGGCTCGAAGACGATCCGTTCGCCCGGTCCCCAGCACCGCGTGTCCATCATGGGGTGGAAATGTTCTGGAAACTCGCGCTTATAGTAGTGCGTGTAGAGGTCGGGTCGCAAATCGATGTCGCGCTGCGCCCGCTTCAGAGCCCTGAAATATTTGCCGACGTCGTCCGGCTCCGGATCGCCATTGATCATCGCCGCAATCATAAAGGTGTTATCGATGATCTTGCGGAAGCCCAGCTGTTCGGCGAGATAATAGGGACCGCCGAACAGAGCTACCGCAGGCGATCGACCCGACAGAAACAGCTCGAGGCGGCGGAACAACATGCCTTCCCCGAACGATAGCTCGATCTGGTCGGCGGGCAGATATTGCTCCAGCGCCTGGATCGTGGCGTAGTGGCTGCCCGACTGATAGCCGACCGAGATCGGAACCCCCGCGAGGTCAGCCGGCGTTGTGATCCTGGAATCGGAGGGGACGAAAATTCCCGCAGGCGCGACCGAATAAGCATCCGCATAGAGCTTGGTATGACCCCGCGAAGCGGCCACGTTGACTGTCCAGTGGCACGCGCACGTCACGTTGGACTCGCGTCCCTTCTCGATGCTCTGGAAGGCGCCTGACTTGCCGGTTGTCTTATGGTGTGCGCCGCCCGTTGAGCGAATGAGCTCCCGGAATTCGTAATCTAGGCCTTCGAGGTGAAAGTGGCCCCTTTCTTCCGCGACCCATTCTTGCAAGCGGAAGTGTGGTTCGATGATGAACTTGGCCATCGGTGTCCTCCTATCTGGCAGAACCAATGTCAGGCTGGCGTAGGCAGGTTGGCGTAACCGGCTCCAACAGCCTGCGCGCTCGAAGCGAGGTTGACAGTACGCTAATGCCGGGCTCTGATGGTGGCTATGCCCGAACAGGAATGATGATCATGCCAAGTCGGGATGCCATCGATCTTCGCTTGCGGGATCTCAGAACGCTGAACGTTGTGCTGCGCGAGCGCAATTTGACGCGCGCCGCAGAATTGCTCGATACCAGCCAGCCGTCCATCAGCAAGAGCCTGTCGAGGCTTCGCAACCACTTCGGCGACCCGCTGGTCATCCGCGATGGCCAGGCGATGCAGCTCACGCCAAGGGCGATCGCGATGGCCGAACCACTGCGAAACCTGCTGGCGGCATCCGATGCTCTTTGCAACACCGCACCCTCTTTCGATCCACGTACAAGCCAGCGCGTCTTCAACCTTTTGGTCACCGACGTCGGCACAGTCCTCTTCCTGCCGCCGCTGCTCACGCGTTTGGCGAATGAAGGAAGCAGCCTCAGCCTGCGCGCGCTGCCGTTCGATTCCAGACACTTCGAAGTGAAGCTCGAGTCGGGCGAAGCCGACCTAGCGCTTGGCGCCTTCCCTTCGGCGCCGCGCGGGCTCCGTCGGCAGCGGCTCTATTTCACCAGCTATGTAAGCGTGGCGCGGAGGGAGCACCCGAGACTGGCCCGGCTACGCACGGCTGCAGGATTTCGTACCGCAAACCACATCGTCGTCATGGCGTCAGATGTCGGGCACGCAGCGCATCGCGTGGTCCAGCACACGCTTGAATCCGAACTTGCACCGGAGCGCGTTCTGCTTCGTCTGTCGAGCTTCATTGCGGCTGCGGTGGTTGCGTCGCGAACCGATGGAGTTGCAACGGTGCCCGAGAATGTCGCAAGACACTTTGCCGAGCAGCTCGGTCTAGCGACGTTCCGGCCCTCTATTCCGCTGCCTCCCGTCGAGATCGCGCAATATTGGCACGAACGATGTCATCGCGATCCCGGCCATCGATGGCTCCGGGCAACATCGTTCGATCTGTTCGCAAAGTCACGAAATGGGCGACTCTGATCGAAACTACACTATTCCGACCCATCATGTCCGCCAATGTGTAGGGTTTCGGATGCCGGCCGCTGGAGGGACGGTGCCGCGTATTCGGCGGCCGGCGTCCGAAAGCTTCCAAGGGAAGAAACCGCGCTGGGGGATGTAGGACAATGCCGCGTGATCGAGAAGTCGTGTCAAACAACCTTCAGACGATCAATAGGGTCGTCTATGGGGATTTAATGTTTGGCGGCACCTGTACTTTCAAAGACTTGGCCGTAGTAAAATACCACACCACACAGTCTAAACGTGAGTTCTTCGATATTCGAATCTCATGAGGCAAACTGATCTCTATCGATCCGGAAAGCCTCCAGAGCTACTGAGCCGAAACTGTTTTGAGTTGCTCGTCAAGAGCATCACGGCAGTTGTAACTCTGCTTGCGTCGAGATTCCTTGACAGGGTCCAACAAGCGCGATGGTGCTCACAATCACGCTCGAGAATGCTGGGTTCGAGTTGGCTCTTGTGTAATTGGGGGTGCTTCGCCACGAGCTTCCAGATCAGCAGGTCCTCGATCATCTGATTATCGCCAACGGGCTAATTGCACCGCTCCTCACGATGACCTGTCGCCCATTGCTTCGCTGTGTGTCGCCAGCCGCAGCGCCCTACCGCGCGAGCGGTTTAGATGCTATGGGCCGAGCGGCGAGGCCATGGCACCATCGTCGCGGCAACAAAGCGATGGAGCGCCC
>NZ_JBANAZ010000135.1:0-8993 GCF_059803455.1 Bradyrhizobium sp. UFLA05-108
CGATTATGCGGAGTAGCGCATTATGCGGAGTGGCGTGCTGTGAACGCAGGTTTTTCGCGGCTTTATCGACCGCGGCACTCCGCATAATCCCGTAGGGAGGCGCCGCATCGCAGCTTACGAGTTCGCTCACTGCCCGCATTTTCGGTGGAGGCTTACTCAGCTTTTCGGGACGTGCTACGCCGTGAACCCATAAATCTGCCGGGCGGAGGGCTCGCCCCGGGTCCGCCATGCACAAATAGCGACCATATTTTGCAGCGCAGGTAAATGACGCTATGGGCCAAAACGCGACGATCGCGCAATCGCACGTCATCGCGACTGAACGGGCTTTTCGAGTCCCTGCCACCGATAGATGGCGAACGACAGCACCCAACTTAGGAGGAAGACGGCCACA
Source organism: Bradyrhizobium sp. UFLA05-108 (assembly GCF_059803455.1). Classification (NCBI taxonomy): domain Bacteria; kingdom Pseudomonadati; phylum Pseudomonadota; class Alphaproteobacteria; order Hyphomicrobiales; family Nitrobacteraceae; genus Bradyrhizobium; species Bradyrhizobium sp. UFLA05-108. Next base: position 392 of record NZ_JBANAZ010000135.1, read on the forward strand.
ACAACATAGCCGAAGTTAGCCAGGCTCTCATTGAGATCGCCGATCACGCTCCAGAAGGCGCCCTCAAGTGCCAGCTTGTCGGCGAGCAGCCCCAATGCCTCGATCCCGCCAATCAGCAAGGCCACGACGACTGAGATAGCTGTGATCGTCAGGTTGTACCAGATTTTGCGGATCGGATTGAGGAAGGCCCAGCCGTATGCGCCGACCATCAATACGCTGTCCGTCGTATCGACGAGCGTCATGCCGGCGGTGAAGAGAGCTGGGAATATCATCACGGTGCTGAAGCTGAGCCCGCCCGAGGCCTGGCCCGCCGCCACGGTGAAGAGGCTGATTTCCGTCGCGGTGTCGAACCCGAGACCAAACAACAGGCCGATGGCGAACATCTGCCAGCTCGCCGTTACCATTCGGAACAGAGGGCGCAGGATTCGAGACAACAGGCCACGGCCTGACAGGAGCATGTCGAATTCATGCTCGCCGACGTTCTCGCCACGCCGTGCGCGCTGAAAGCTCCGCCAGACGTCGCGCAGGATCACGAGGTTGATCGCGGCAATCGTCAGCAGGAAAAAAGCCGATGCGCTGGTGCCGATGATGCTGCCGACGGCCCTAAAGTCCTGGAAACGGCTTTGCAGCGCAAACGCCGCCGCGGCGATCACGGCGACCGCCACCGCAATCGCCAAGGAATGGCCAAACGCGAAGAAGAGTCCGACCGCGAGCGGGTGCTTGCCATCCTGCATCAGCTTGCGAACGACATTGTCGATGGTTGCAATGTGATCGGCATCCACAGCATGTCGAAGGCCGAGCGCATAGGCCAGCAAGGCCGTCCCGAGCAGCGTTGGCCGATCGGACAGCGCCACGATGGCCCAGGTCCAGGCGAGGCCATTGAGCGCCAGCAGGAAAGCATAGAGTGCGATAATCCTACTGCGCGAGGCAGTCGATGCGTCGTCTATGGCAAGTTTCAGATATGTGAGCATGATCTTGTTTCGGCAGGGTGCCTAAGCACGAGTTTGATCACGGACGTTCATCGTTCCACAAGCGTCGCCGCGCCAAGCCCACGCCTGTCAAGCTGAAGGCAAAGCCGCACATGCAGAGCCCGACCATGACGGCTGTGCGTAGGGCCTGGATGGGATCCAAATGGGTAGAAATCAAGCATGTGAAGCGTTCGGAACAAGTTGTTGCCGCCCGGCGCTAGCCAACCATCATCCATCGACAGGAAGCCGGAAAAACTCCAGCCAAGAACGCCTGGGGAGACAACCAGTCCTGAAATGTGGTGCCAGCGGCGCAGGCCACGATTGGCCTGCCCGTTGCTGAAACGCGCAAGGCCAACGAACCCACCGAGCGCGGCACCAATCGTGGCGAGCAGCGACAGCCACCACATCAAATTGGCCCAGACGCGCCTGTGATGCCGCAGCTCAGGCACATAGAACCAATGCGGAATGCTGCCGAGATAGTTCAGCACGCGCTCATTTCGTGTGGTGACCAGAACTATTTTATCTGACATCGAGGAGACGTAGATGTCTGTTCCGTCCGCATCGTTCAGCACAATGCGCGTGAGTGGGCGATCAGGGTCAAAATTGCGTGCGACAGTCCATTGGTCATAGTCAATTTGCTCGATGTTTGCATGGGACATGTCCAGATCGCGCGCCACGGGCTGTTCGTAACGCGCCGGAAACGGTACGAAATGCATGACGATGCCGGATGCGAACCACATCGCAAACAATAGGCAGAAGGCAACACCCCACCAGCGATGCAAAGCGGCTGCTATTGCGCGCACTGGCATTGATCACCACTTTGCCGACGCCGAGAGCTCAAACGTTCTCGGCGCGCCAAGATAGACCTGATTCGGGTAGCCCGGATCGGACCATGCGGCATAGAGCGCATTGGTGACGTTGCGGACGCGGAAGCTCACGCGCATCTTCTCCAATCCTTGCCACCACAGATCCCTACCCGGGATATCGACGAAGGCGAAGAGATCGCCCGTCGTGTAGGCCAGCATGGCCGTGAGGTTATCCTCATACAGATAGCGTTGGCCGACGTGACGGATTGAGCCGCCGATCTCGACGGGCCAGCGCCATTCGTTGAACCGGTACGATGTGCCCGCGTTGATGATGACGGGAGCGACATTCGAGGGCGTGTTGCCCGTCCAAACGTCGAAGTCGCCATATCGCGCTTGCGTGAAGGCGACATTGCCCCAGAGCTTCAGATTGTCGATTGGACGGACCGCGGCGGCCAGTTCGACACCCTTGGTGTGGACCTCGCCGGCGAGGGTCGAGACCGCATTCGTGAGCGCGACGTAGACGTTGTTTCGCGTGATGTCGTAGGCCGAGAACGCGACTTCGGCGCGTTTATCGTCGGATATCAGCTTGATTCCGGTCTCATAGATGCGGGCGCTCGTCAGCTCCAGCGAAGTCCCCGGGGTGACGGAAAATATGCCGGCTGCGGCAGGATCGTAGGCCGTCGCATACATGCCGTAGAGCAGCAGCCCCTTCATGGGCTCGAAGGTCGCTGCCGCGCGGTAGGACACGGGATTCCAGGTCTTGGTGAACGGCTGGCCGGCAGGGAAAGTGCCATCGAAGTTGACGCCGCTACGCGATAACGTCAGGTCATCAACACGAATCCCACCGATCAACGCGAACAGCGGAGTAAGTTTGAGCCGGTCCTCGATCGAGATCGCCGCATTGTCGAGACGGCTGTTCCGGATATTGGGCTCCGGCACGCCGTAGAAGCCGGGATCGGGATCGAGCACCGTCACCGAGTCGGCTGGATAGGTGTTCGGATTCCCTTCCTGCGCAAATTGAATGTCGTTGCGGCTCACCGACAACTGGGTGGCGAGCCGGTTCTCCATGCCGAAGAATGACGTGTTCCACACGACGTCGGTATTGTCGCCGATGACCCGCTGCTTGTGCGTGACGAAGAAACGATCACGATCGATCATTGAGGTCGCGGTATTGAAGGCGTAGGTCTCGCTATCGTACCAATGGCGTCTGGCGCCATATTCGTAGGCCTGGTTCTTGATCGTAACGCTGTCGAGGACGTTCCATTCGAACCCGCCGCGCAGCCAGACTTCGTGCGCGCCGATGGAATTGTCGGTCACATTGTAGTTTGTCGTCAGCGTGCGCGAGTCGACGGTGACAGGACTGAGTACCGAGCCGTCGAACGTATTGATCGCCGATCCGGCAACGACACCGTGAGTGGAGTACGCTCCCGAAAATGCCGTCGTCGTCAAAGGCGCTCCCCAATAGGCGTGTCCGTCATCGCGCCGGTATTCGACCGCGCCGAAAACCTTGAATGATTCGTTGACGCGGTAGTCCAGTTGTCCGGAAACATTGTTGAGCTGCTGGTAGTCGCCGTCCACGAAGCTGTTGATCTTCGATGAGCTGAGGTCGAAGCGATAGTCGAGCCCCGGCACATTCGTGCTGCCGCCAGAGCCGAAATGAGTCCGGTAGGTGCCCAGCGAATCGAGGGAAGCATCGAGCTGGTTCTTGATCGGGCCTGTGGACGGCTGGTTGTTCACATAGTTCACGGCGCCGCCAATCGCGGCGAGCCCCGACATGATCGAGGACGGCCCCTTGAGGAATTCGACCTGATCGAGATTGGCCGTATCCATCACCCGTGAGGTGATGCTCTGCGGGCCAATCCAGATTCCGTTGTAAAGCACGGACACCTCGCCAAAGGAGAAGCCGCGCATTGAGAAGCCGCCGGGCGCGCCTGCTGCATCGCCCGACAGCACGCCGACGGCGCCTTGAGCGGCTTCGGTCGTGGTACGGTAGCCCTGTTCCTGCATCTGTTGCCGGCTCACGACATCCACGCTCGCGGGCGTCTCATGCACCGTCAATCCGAGCCGGCTTGCGCTGGTTGCCACGGCACTGGAGTTGAGGGGCGTTGCCAGGTTCTCATGACTGGCGGCCGCTCGCGGTGTGGGCTTCGAACCGGCCTGCTGCGCCGCGCGCTTGGCCGCGGCGTCTGTCCTCTTGCTGACATGCGTCGCGGCGTTCCGCGGTCTTGGCGCCTCGACCTCAATAGGTCCGATAATCTGCGGGTTTTGCGCGAATGCCAGGCGTGGGGCAGGCGCGAGAGCCAGCAGCGCTCCAAGCGGCAGCGCCGCTGCGCTGTGCCAATGCTTACGGAATGAGTTTAGTTTATGCGAATGCGCGCAGCCGAACGGCTGCTTCAAAAGTAGCTGGGTGTTGAACACTTCTGTGCCCGACGGCGAACAATTGGTCCGTCATGCACGTTCCCCGTGACTGTCTGCCTTTCGCCCCAATGCGGCAGATAGCGATGGAGTAACCAATGCCCCGGAGCACCCCGCCCGACACATTCGCGCATGACCACGGCTGGTAGCAGGTCTCCTGGCTCGCGGGTCACGGCCTTTGACCACCTTCCCAGGATCACGGATCCCAGTGGCATTAAATGGTCGTCGGCTCGCCGCTTACAGTTGCGGGGGCAGCTCCGGCATTGTCCGGGTAGGACGCACCGAATTCCCTTGAATAGCCCTCTCGGGCACTACCGCCCGCACAGTGAAACGGGTTCGGCGTGGAAGTCAAGGACTTGCGACAGCAGTTTGGTAACGACGAACTCTCGCCGATTCCCGATAAGATCATCGATCCGCTCGAAGACGTTCCCGTCGATCGCCGGTTCGGTGCGTAAGTTCCTGACTCTCATTTGGTTTGCGCCACTTGCCCGTCAACCCATTCCCGGAGTGCGGCCGGCTCGGCAGAGCCTTCGATGGTCATGAGGGATCCGTCGCGCGAAATCAGGATCGTCCGGGGAATTTCGCCCTGCCAGGTGGGATCGATTTCATATCGAATCCGTTCAGCGAAACCATCGCTAAACATCCAGTTCTCCGCAGGGGAAAGACCGGCCTGCTTCAACATCGTCAACGCCGCGGCGTCGGAGTTCGGGACAAGGTCGGCATCAATCGTAATGACATCGACGGCTGGGTACTCCTTCACGAAGTCGCCGAGCTGCGGCAGCTCGACCTTGCATGGCCCGCACGTCACGCCCCAGAAGTGCACCAGCGTCGGGCGCCCCGCGTGCGCCCGCAAGATCTGCTGCCAGCTTCCTCTGGTGAAGGGCTTCAGCCCCGGGCTCTCGGAGCCGGGTGCCGTCAGTGGAGTCGCGAGTAGCAGAACCGCCGCAAAGAATATGCGCTTCATTGTTCGCCCTCGATCGCAAGGAGACGGTAGCCGTCAGCCTTGGTCATCCACGACAGGAAGTGTTGGCTGCCATCGGAAACCAGAAGCGGGTGGTCGGAGGAATCCGACGTGCTCGCAATGACGCGGGGCTTCGACCAGGTCGCGCCGTCGTCCTCCGATCGGATGAGTTTCACCGCAGATTTGTCGCCATCGAATTCCTTCCAGACGATAGCGACTTCCTTTTGTCCAGCCATCACGTAGGCGCGCGACGGCGCATCGCTGGGCTGCCCGAGCGGCATCGGCTGGGAAAAGGTTTTTCCGCCGTCCAGTGAATGTGCGTAAAACAGGCCTTTGCGAACCTTGCCGTTCGTGAACCATACGACGTGGTAGGTTCCATTAGGCGCGATGGACAGGCTTGGTCCCTGATGCGGACACGCGGCGATCTGCCAGTCATCCTCGCTGACGCGATGCACCTCTCCTGGACGTCCCTGGTCATTAAACGTGACGATCGCGTGATCTCGGATGCCGCCTTCGAATATATTCCTGAAGACGATCACCGGATGTCCGGACGGATCGAACGCGAGACCAAGCCGGCAGCACTCGCAGGTGTTGTCCACCACCATCCTGGCCTGCGCGTAGGTTGCCCCGCCATCTTTCGAATTCGCAAAGAACAGGGCGGCGCCATCGTATTTCCGGCCAACCTGCTGAGCCGGAACGCGATTGCGTTTGTCGAGCCAGGCCGCAAACAAGGCGCCGTCAGCGTCGAACCCGAGCGCTTCGAACCGCTGACTTTCCGTATTGTCGGTGATCGGCCTCGGCGGAGCGAACGTCTTTCCTCCATCGGTCGATCGACTGTAGAAGACCTCACCATTGAAGGCTTTGTCGCGAAAAGCGGAAAAGGCGATGGCGATATCGCCTTTGCGATCAAGCGCGATCTTCGGACGCGCGTCGGGTCCCCAATCCAGCTCGAGCTGACCTTGCGTGACTTGAACGGGGGCGGACAGCGTATGTCCGCCGTCCTTCGAACGCGCGACGGAGATCTGCCCGCCCGCCATCCAGGCCAGCCACAAAGTGCCATCGGGACCGAACGCGGGCGTGACTTTGGACGCGCACCGAAGTCCGGTCGTCTCGCAGGCCGCTTCGGAAGCGTGATTGTGGTTCATCTGCGCCATGGCGCTTCCTGGCGCGAGCGCCAGTGCAAAGGCGAGGATCACCATTCGATACGTCATGAAAGAGTCCCTCCCTGAGAGATCACCGGAAGGCGATCTTTATTCCCGCGATGAAGGCACGCGGTGATCCCGCGTAAATTGACCCTGTTTGCGTCGCTGCGAGCACGCTGGCGGGGTTCTGGACGCCACCTGCCGCGACCGTGTTGGCGATGTTGTTCGCAGACGCAACGTAGGTCTTGTCGAACACATTCCGCACCTCGAAAAACAGATTGAGCTGGCGGAGATAATCCGACGTGAGATCCGTCTTGTAGTGCAGATTGAGGTTGACCAGATCGTAGCCGGGCGCCTTCAGGAAATTGGCGTTGTCCATGTAGAAGGAATCCTTCCACACGACCTCGACAAAGCCGCCGAGCCCGGCAAACGGTCCATGAAGCTCGTCATAGCCCAGCCTTGCCGTGAGTTCGTTGGGCGAGATTCCCGGGATCTTGTTGCCGATCCGGTTGAAAGTGAACCCGCTGATGCTCTCGGTGTAGTCGGTGTAGACTTCATCCAGATAGGTATAGGCGGCCGTAAGCTGCCAGCCCTCACAGAAAGCCCATTGGGCAGCAAGCTCGACGCCGCGGTGTTCCGAGCGCGGCGCGTTGAACGTGTAGCTGATGCCCGGAATGGGCGTCGCCTGTGATACAAGCTCGTTGCTGAAGAACTCGTAGAAGGCGGTCGCGCTGACTTTCACCGCCTTGTTGGGTGTCCAGTCCGCTCCGACGTCGTAGCCGAGATTGGCCTGCGTCTTGAGAGACGTGTTGTTGCCTGGGGCGCCGCTGGGCAGCACGAAAAGATTGCTGACTTGCGGCGTGCCGTAACCCGTCGCGACGCGGGCGTGCCATTGCCATTCATTGCTCGGCCTGTAGACCAGTGCGAGCTCAGGCGCAGTGTTGGTGAATTGGGGGGCGGCTTTTGTCACCGTTGGCACGACAGCGGCCGGATTGTTCACGACCGGATAACCGAAGGCGGTATTGACACCGTTCAGGTTCGTCGTCTCCCAGCCGATCCCGGCAATCGCTGTGACCGAATGAGTGAGCTTGAGTTCTTCGCGCGCACGGACGCCGTAGTTGGTCGTCGACTGGAATTGGCTGCTCTGTAGCAGGCCGAGTGTGGCGTTCCCACCGGGCATCACGTTGCGGGTATAGCTGGTCGTCGAGAGCGTGTTGTACCAGCCACCGACGAACGTCGTCGAATCCAGTCCGAACAATTCACCGCGCTTGCTCAGATCGCTCATGTAATTGTAGGAGGGAAAGTCACCGATCGCGCTGGTCGAACCAGTCGGCTGGTTGATATCGCGATCATCGAATACGAACTGATTACGCCAGGTAGTCGTATTGTCGAAATCATGCTCCCAGCGTCCGCCGACGATGGTCCGCCGGTCGTCGCGGCCGAGCCCGGCCACGATAGCTGTTTGCGCCGTCTTGGGTCCGTTGAAGCCGTTGTTGAACAAGGAGACCGTGCCACAACCGAGCGTCGTCGGCACGTCACATCCGGCCTGGAAGGGGTTTTGATTGAACTGGTTGAGCGACAACCTGATCGGCAGCCGCGCAGCCAAATCGTTGTTGATCACCTTGAACGTGAGCCGGTCATCAGAGGTCGCCTTCAGGGTGGCAAGAAAGTTCACGGTCTGAGTATTGAACCAGCTATTCTGGATGAAGCCGTCCCCGCGTGCGTCGCTCGCAAACAGCGACGCCTCGAAATTGCCGACCTTCTGACCGGCGGTCACGTAGTTGTTGAGATAACCGAAGCTTCCGCCCTCGGTGCCGTATTCTATTCCATTGATGGTTGCACCCGGTCGTGTCCGGAAGTTCAGCGCGCCGCCGGTGGCGTAGTTGCCGTACAGAGCCGACGATGGCCCCCGGATCACGTCTATGGCGCCATAGGCATGCGGGTCGATGAGGTCGCTGCGCGACAGCCCGTCAGGCTGAGTGACGGGAAACCCATCGTCGAAGATGACCATGTTCCGGATGCCAAAACCGTTGCGGGCGTTGGATCCGCGGATCGAGATGCCGAAATCCCGAGGCCCGTTGCCTTGCTTGATCGATATGCCCGGGCTGTCACGCAGCACGTCAGCCACCGAAAAGGTCGGCCTATCTTCGAATTGGCTGCGATCGATCGTTGTCTCGGTTTGACCAGCTGGCGCTTGATTGAGGCCGGCCCGGGCCGCACTAGGCGTCGAGTCGATGCCGGCTGCCACTTGGCTTGCTGCCGGCGCTGCCGCTACTACTGGTTTCGCTTGTCGCCGAACAGAGGCTGTCC
>NZ_JBANAZ010000136.1:0-8669 GCF_059803455.1 Bradyrhizobium sp. UFLA05-108
CCGAATCGTCCCTATTTCGACACGCTCGAAATGAAGGGCGGCGGCGATGCGGTCTCGGCGGCCCGCGCGGTGATCCAGACTGGCGAGTATGATTTTGGCTACAACATCCAGGTCGAAGACGACGTGCTGCTGCGCCTAGAGAAGGGCGGCAAGGGCAAAGCGGTCTACGCGGTCGGCGGCGACACCGAGTTCATCGTGCTGAACTCCACCGATCCCAACATCGAGGTGGACGGTGAGCGCTCCTCGATGAAGACCAAGCATCCGCTGTTCTCCGATCCCGCGGTGCGCAAGGCGCTGACGATGCTGGTCGACCGCGAGGCAGTCAAGAAGGCGATCTACGGCCGCGCGGGACGGACCACGGCCAACTTCCTCAACGGTCCCGAAAAGTTCGTCTCCAAAAACAACACCTGGGAATTCAATATCGAGAAAGCGGCGAAGGTCCTTGATGACGCTGGCTGGAAGCCCGGTGCCGACGGCATTCGCGAGAAGGACGGCAAGAAGCTGAAGCTCCTCTACCAGACCTCGATCAACGGCCCGCGCCAGAAAACCCAGGCCATCGTCAAGCAGGCGTGCCAGAAGGCCGGCATCGACGTCGAGCTCAAGTCGGTCGTGGCCTCCGTGTTCTTCTCCTCGGATGTCGGCAATCCCGACACCTATCCGAAGTTCTACGCCGACATGGAGATGTTCCAGATCCCCATGAGCCAGCCGGATCCCGCGCAGCACATGCGCCGCTATACGTCTGACAACGTCGCGACCAAGGAGAACAAGTGGCAGGGACCGAATTTCTCGCGCTGGGCCAACAAGGACTACGACGCGATCATCGCGGCCGCGGAAGCCGAGATGGATCCGATCAAGCGCGCGGAGCTCTACATCAAGGCCAATGATCTCCTGATCAAGGAGGTCGTCTTCATCCCGGTGCAGCACCGCCTCAAGGTGGAAGCAGCCGCCAATAACCTGGTGTGTATCGTCAGCGGCTGGGCCAACGAGACCGACAATCTGTTCGACTGGTACCGGGAGGCATGATCACGGGACGTAGACGGGGTCTTTCCCTATGAGTCAGTATGTCCTGCGTCGCATCCTGATCGCCATTCCGAGCTTACTCGGCATTTCGCTGGTTTTGTTCGTCGTGCTGGCGCTCGCTCCGGGCGATCCGTTCTCGGAGCTGGCGACCAATCCGAATGTGCCGGCCGAGGTCGCTGCCGCGCTGCGGGCGAAGTTCGGCCTCGACGATCCGATCTATCTTCGCTACCTGCACTGGATCGCGGCGATGGCGCACGGCGACTGGGGCTTCTCCTTCGTCAGCCGGATGAACGTCGACCAGCTCATCCTCCAGCGCCTGCCGGCGACGCTCTACGTGGTCGGCTCGGCGCAGATCCTGGCGCTCCTGATCGCCATACCCGTCGGCGTCTTTGCTGCGACCAAGCCCTATTCGCTGTTCGACCAGATCGCCAACACGCTCGCCTTCGTCGGCTTCTCGCTGCCGACGTTCTTCACCGGCATCCTGTTCATCCTGATCTTCTCAGTGACGCTGGACTGGCTGCCCTTGGTCTATACCACCGACGTCAAGGGGACCGGCATCCACTGGGTCCTCGAGATGATCCGGCAGGCGATCATGCCGGTGGCGGTGCTCGGCCTGTTCCAGGCGGCGTCCATGACGCGCTTCGTGCGCTCGGCGATGTTGGATGTGATCCGGCTCGATTACGTCACCACCGCCCGCGCCAAGGGGCTCGGACAAGCCAAGGTGATCGTCAAGCACGTGATGCGCAACGCGATGATCCCGGTCGTCACGCTCATTGCGTTGCAGATGCCGGCCGTGTTCGGCGGCGCCATCGTTACCGAGCAGATCTTCCGCATCCCCGGTATCGGCTCGCTGCTGATCTCCTCCATTCTCGCCAACGACACGCCGGTGGTGATGGCCGTCACCTTCGTGTTCGCGTGCCTCGTTGTGCTCTTCAATCTCATTGCGGACGTCCTGTATGGCTGGCTTGACCCTCGCATCTCCCTCCGCTGAGAAGGCAACCAAGCGGGCGATCTATTCGCCTTGGCGCGAGACATGGCGGCGTTTTCGCCGTCATCGGCTCGCCGTGCTCAGCGCATTCCTGCTGCTGCTCCTGATCCTGGCGGTGCTGGTCGGCCCCTTCCTCTGGCGCGTCAAGATCAACGACATCGACATCGTGGCTGGGCTCCAGGGACCCTCGCTCGCTCATCCCTTCGGCACCGACGATCTCGGCCAGGATCTGCTGGCGCGCATGATCTATGGCGGCCGCATCTCGCTTGCGGTGGGGCTTGCCGCGATGCTGGTCTCGGTGTTCGTCGGCACGCTGATCGGCGCGCTCGCCGGCATGTCGCGCGGTGCGCTCGGCCATGGCTTGATGTGGCTCACCGATCTCTTCCTGTCGCTGCCGCCATTGCCGCTCTTGCTCCTGCTCATCTATCTCTTCCGCGACGGGCTGAAGGCGATGTTCGGTCCCGAAGGCGGCATCTTCATCCTGATCGTGCTCGTTATCGGCGGCCTGCGCTGGATGCCAGTCGCTCGCCTGGTGCGCGCGCAGTTCCTGTCGATCCGCGAGAAGGAATTTGTCGAGGCGGCACGCGCGCTCGGGGCGAGCCCGGTGCGCCAGGTAATGCGCCACATCCTGCCCAATGCCGTGGGGCCGGTAATCATTGCTGGCACCATCGACGTCGCGGCCGCGATCATCGCGGAATCGACGCTGTCCTTTCTCGGACTCGGTTTTCCGCCGGATACGCCGACCTGGGGACGGCTGCTCTATGATGCCAAGGATTTTCTCGACATCGGCCCGCACTGGGCGCTGTTTCCGGGCAGCGCGATCTTCATCGCCGTGGTGGCCATCAACTTCATCGGCGACGGCCTGCGCGACGCGCTCGATGCGCGACGGGTGATCTGATGGCGCCGCTGCTCGAAATCAAAGGTCTCAAGACCCACTTTTCGACGGACGACGGCATTTTGCAGGCCGTCGACGGCGTGGACATCTCCATCAACAGGGGCGAGACGCTCTGCGTCGTCGGCGAATCCGGCTGCGGCAAGACCGTGACCGCGATGTCGATCCTGAAGCTGATCGCGATGCCGCCCGGCCGCATCGCGGCCGGCCAGATCATCTTCGAGGGCCGCGATCTCGTGCCGCTGACGAGCAACCAGCTGGATGACATCAGGGCCAAGGAGATCGGGTTCATCTTCCAGGAGCCGATGACCTCGCTTAACCCCGTGCTGACCGTCGGCGAGCAGATCGCCGAGAGCCTGCGCCGCCACGAGGCGGTGACCAAGAAGCAGGCGCTAGAGCGCACCATCGAGATGCTGAAGTTGGTGCAGATCCCGAATGCCGAAGGCCGCGTTCATCACTATCCGCACCAGTTCTCCGGCGGCATGCGCCAGCGCGTGATGATCGCGATGGCGCTCGCCTGCAAGCCCAAGCTCGTCATCGCTGACGAGCCGACCACCGCGCTCGACGTCACCATCCAGGCACAAATCCTAGATCTCCTTCAGGACATGAAGGAGCGCTTCGGCATGGCGGTGATGCTGATCACCCATGCCATGGGCGTGGTCGCCGAGACCGCGCAGCGCGTGGTCGTGATGTATGCCGGCAAGGTGGTCGAGGAGGCGCTCGTCGACGATCTCTTCGGCGATCCCCGCCATCCCTATACGCAGGGCCTGATCCGCTCGATCCCGCGCATCGATCTCGACAGCGCGCACAAGACGCGCCTCGAGGCGATCGGCGGTTCGGTGCCAATCCTGATCAATCCGCCGGTCGGCTGTCGTTTTGCCCCACGTTGCCGTCATGCCATGAGCATCTGCACGGAGAAGGAGCCGCGCTTGCGCGAGATCGCGCCCGGCCATCGCATGGCCTGTCATCTGGGAGATACGAATCTGGGAGGCGCGGCATGAGCGAACCCTTGCTCCGCGTCAGCGGCCTGAAGAAACATTTCCCGGTGCTCGGCGGATTGTTGTCGCGCCAGGTCGGCAGCGTCTATGCGGTCGACGGCGTGTCGTTCTCGCTCAATCGCGGCGAGACGCTCGGCCTGGTCGGTGAATCCGGCTGCGGCAAGTCGACGACGGGGCGTTGCGTGCTGCGCCTGATCGAGCCGACCGACGGCGAGGTCGTATTCGAAGGCCAGGACGTGCGCAAGCTCGGCGGCAACGATCTGCGCACGATGCGGCGGAACATGCAGCTGGTGTTCCAGGACCCGTTCGCTTCGCTCAATCCGCGCATGACGGTCGGCGCCATCCTCGGCGAAGCCTTCATCATCCACAACCTCGCGCCATCGGCCAAGGAGCGCGAGGATCGCGTCGCGAGCCTGCTCGTGAAGGTCGGCCTTAAGGCCGAGCATATGCGGCGCTATCCGCACGAATTCTCCGGCGGCCAGCGCCAGCGCATCGTGATCGCGCGTGCGCTCGCGGTCGAGCCAAAACTGATCGTCTGCGACGAGCCGGTCTCCGCGCTCGACGTCTCGATCCAGGCGCAGGTGATCAACCTCTTGGAGGATCTCCAGGCCGAGCTGAACCTCACCTATCTCTTCGTCGCGCACGACCTCTCGGTGGTCGAGCACATCTCTGATCGCGTCGCGGTGATGTATCTCGGGCGCATCGTCGAGATCGCGAAGGCGAGCGACCTCTACCGCAATCCGCAGCATCCCTATACGAAGGCGCTGCTCTCCGCGGTGCCGGTACCGGACCCCAAGCTCAAGCGCAACCGCATCCGGTTGAAGGGCGACGTGCCGAGCCCGATGAATCCGCCAAAGGGATGTCACTTCCACACCCGCTGCCCGATTGCCCAGCCGCGTTGCTCGGAGAGCGCGCCGGAGCTGAAGGAAGGTGCGGGCGGGCACGCCGTGGCGTGTCATCTGGTCTGAGCTGTAGGGTGGCGGCGTAACGGGGTACGATCCCAAGGAATCGTCCCGAGGATCGTTCGGCGAGCGGGGGCCATGAGCCAAATACAGGATGTCAGTCTCGCTGGAGCCGAAGCACCGTCGGCCTCCCGTGCCGGGGATGTCGATACCATGGCACGCCGGGCTCTGTGGGGGTCGGCGCTGGGCTACGCCATGGATGGGTTCGACCTTCTCATCCTCGGCTTCATGCTGAGCGCGATCTCGAACGACCTCCATCTCACGCAACCCCAGGCGGCCTCGCTGGTGACGGGGACACTGGTCGGCGCGGTGCTCGGGGGCTTCGTCTTCGGCATGCTGTCGGACCGGCTTGGCCGGGTCCGCGTGCTGACCTGGAGCATCGTCCTGTTCGCGGTCTTCACCGGCCTCTGCGCACTCGCACAGGGCTATTGGGATCTCCTGACCTATCGGGCCATCGCCGGCATTGGTCTCGGCGGCGAGTTCGGCATCGGCATGGCGCTGGTGGCCGAGGCCTGGCCCGCGGAGAAACGCGCACGGGCCACATCCTATGTCGGTCTCGGCTGGCAGTTCGGTGTGCTCGTAGCGGCGCTGGTGACGCCGATCCTGCTGCCTCTCATCGGCTGGCGCGGGATGTTCGCACTCGGCGTGTTTCCGGCGCTGGTCGCCTATTTGATCCGGCGCAGGCTGCACGAGCCGGATGTCTTCACGGCGCACAAGGCGAAGCCGGCGGATGCAAGTTCTTCGCTCCGCGCGCTCATCGCCGACAGAGAGACGACCAAAATCAGCCTCGGGATGATCATCCTCTGCTCGGTGCAGAATTTCGGCTACTACGGCATCATGATCTGGCTGCCGAACTATCTCTCGACACGGTTCGGCTATGGGCTGACGCAATCGGCGGTCTGGACATCAGTCACCATTGCGGGCATGGCGCTCGGCATCTTCCTGTTCGGCAACGCCGCCGATCGCTTCGGCCGCCGTCCTGCGTTCCTGACCTACATGCTGGGCGCGGCCATCATGGTGGTGGTCTATTCGCAGCTGACGGCCGCGACGGCGCTGTTGATCGGCGGCGCCGTGATGGGCTTCTTCGTCAACGGCATGCTTGGCGGTTACGGCGCGCTGATGAGCGAGCTCTATCCGACCGCGGCGCGGGCCACCGCGCAGAACGTGTTCTTCAATATCGGTCGCGCGGTCGCCGGCTTTGGTCCGCTGGTGGTCGGCATCGTCAGCGCAGCCTATGGCTTTCCGACCGCGATCGCCGGACTCGCGCTGCTCTACTTGCTCGATATCGCGGCGCTGCTCGCGCTGATCCCCGAGCGCCGCGGCGTGGAGCTCGCTTGATGTGCGCTCACCGTCCGCCGAACGCTGCTGGGGCGCCGTGTCGGGCGGCTGTAATGCTGCGGCGGCGGGTCAGTTGATGCAGCACCGTGTCGATCGCCGGGACCGCTCCGGTCTCGCGAAGCCAGGTATCTGACAGCTCCCTCAGCTCGCCCGGCGTCAGGCCGAACTTGCGGCGGAACGCCCGGATGAAGGTCGAGTCGCTGCTGAACCGCAAGTCGACGGCGAGGTCGATCAGGCGCCGGTCCTGCGCGGCCGGAGAGATCAGGATCTTCAAAGCGAGATTCAGCCGCTGCTCTCTCACATAGTGGACAAGCCCGCCGTCGGCCTCGAACAACCGATACAGGCTCGCACGCGAGATCTGGAAGTGGCGGCAGAGCTCACCCGCCGTGAGCTCGTCGGTTTCGAGGTTGTCTGCGATGCGCCGCTTGATCATCGCAAGGTAAAGGTGTCGCTCGGCGCGGTCGACGCCGGCCGCAATGTCGGCTGCGCCGCCCGCAGCCGCGGCCATGATGTCGGCGATTGCCTCGATCGTGGCCTCGGCGCTGCCGCCTTCAGGGTCGGGCGGCAGTGCAAGCGCCGCAAAATGGTTGGCGAGCAGGCGCGCATGCGGGTGATTTGACGACAGCAAGGTAGCCGTCGCGGAATCCGGATGTGCGAGCCGCGGCGCCAGCATGGCACGTTGCAGGATGATCGCGATCAGGCGTGTGCGGTCGCCGCCGCCGCGAAACACCGTCCGGTTCGGCTGCGCCATGTCGAGCAGGCAGATGTCGCCCGGCCCCAACGTCACCTCGCGCGAGCCCGAGCTGAACTGCATCTCGCCTTCGACACAGAGCGTGACCTGGAAGTGGTCCATCGCGCCGCGGGCGACGTGCGCGGGAGTCCGGTCGTATTCCAGATCGGTGGAACGCGTGTCGACCAGCAATGCATTGCGGGTCATCATCGTGAGGCTGGTGACATGGAAATCGTCATCCGCGGTGAGCGGAATGACGTCGCAGATGTCGGTTGTCATCGCGCGCAATTGTGCGAGCGCATATGCCCCGCGCCCAGGAGTGTCCGCCAGCATGTTCACGTTCAAGGTTGCTCCGTCCATTCCCGATCACACCCGCGGCACGGACGAAGAGCGCACCGATATCGACGCGCTGACTTAGGCATTCGGACAATGGCGGGCAACCGTGCGGCAACGCTTGCGTCCAAACTGTGGTGCAATTGCATCAGTCGTTTCTCGAATCTGTGACTGAGACTCTGGGCACATCGGCACCGCAGGCGCGCGATTATGGTCCGCTTTTGCGTGGCAATGCCGAGTGCAGGCCGCAAAACCGGCGCCTATGCCCGGTGCGGAGTGAGGTTGGAATGCGGGTGGGAATGACGTCGAGTGGCCTGATGCGCGTGCGGGCTTTCTCGATCGCAGCCATTGGGTTTGCAATTGCCAATGTGACAGTTGCAAGCGTCGCGCAGGCCCAATGTGCCGGCAATACCTGCACCGTCACGATTGCAAGCGACCCCGGTACGTCTTCGAGTGGTGCGACGGGTGCAGCCGGAACGCTGAGCTACGCGCTCGCCTACGCCAATGCCCAGTCGGCGGCGGTCACGATCAACATTCAGACCAATGTGACGCTGTCCGGCCCACTGTCCCCGATCTTCAATTCGCTCTCGATCAACGGCAATGGTTACACCATCGATGGCGGCGGCACCCAGCGGATCTTTTTTGTCGGCGTGGACACTGCGACAAAGACCAGCGCGGCAGTGGCCGGCTCCATCGTGGCCCAGACGCAGAACGTCAGTATCAGTAATCTTACCTTGGCTAACGGCCTTGCCCAGGGCGGTGCAGGCGGCTCCGGCGGGGGCGGAGGACTGGGGGCGGGCGGCGCATTGTTCGTCAACCAGTCGGCGAACGTCACCCTGACCGGCGTCTCGTTCAACAACAACAGCGCAACAGGCGGTGCCGGTGCCGCCGGAACGAGCGGTGGCGGCGGCGGCCTCGGCGGTGCTGGAGGCGGGACAAATCCGAGCGGTCTCAATGGCGGCGGTGGTGGTGGATTGTTCGGCGCCGGTGGCGGCGGGGCAGGTAACGGCAGCGCGGGAGGCGGTGGCGTTTTCGGCACCGGCGGCCTCGGATACCCGGACGGCGGCGGCGGTGGTGGTTATACGGGCGCCGGCGGTAACCACAACCTCAATGGGCAGGACGGCCAACTCGGGATCAGCGGTCTTACGGGCAAGTCCGGCGGAGACGGCACCGGGACAACCGGGGGTGCCCGAGGCGGCGGCGGCGGGGGGAACCGCGACACGCCAGGAGGCGCAGGCGGCGGCGGCGGCTTCGGCGGCCAGTCGGGCAGCACTCCGAGCAGTGCCGGTGGCTTCGGCGGCGGTGGCGGCGGACCGTCTGGGTATGGAGTTGGTGGCGTCCTGTCTCTTATACACATCTAAACGTCGGCAAGGAGTGGGTATGTATTGCTGACGCTGTAGGGCTTATG
>NZ_JBANAZ010000137.1:0-8191 GCF_059803455.1 Bradyrhizobium sp. UFLA05-108
AATCTCCTTCAATATGCGATTCTCACCCAGCTTGGTCCGTGGATTTCTGACTCAGTAAGACTAAAGCGCGATGAGATCAGGATGAATCGTCATCGCGCTTTAGGTTGTTGTTTGAGCATGATCTCCGCGCAAATGGGTCCCGCGTTTGTCGCGAGGGAATACCGCTGCACACTTTTACGGATCATGCTCCAGGCTAAAGGTTGATCACGCCGCGCCGCGCGGCATGGGCGACCGCGTCGGTGCGGCCGGTGGCATCCAGCTTGTCGAGCAGCGAGCCGACGTGGAACTTGACGGTGTGCACGGAGATGCCGAGCTGGCGCGCGATCATCTTGTTCGATGCGCCCTCTGCCATCAGCGCGAGCACCTCGAGCTCGCGCGGCGTCAGCTCGATATCGGCCGGCGAGGGCTGCCGGTCGTGTACGGTCACCGCGGCTGGATCTCCGGGCGCAACGAGCCGCAGGCCGGCGACGCTGCCAAGCAGCGACGCCAGTCGGTCGGCTAGGGCTGGGTCGCCGATTTCCAGCGCGATCGTGATGTCCTGCGTCGTGTCCTCGCTCACGCCTCCGGCCTCTCGCCGATCGTGACCTTGAAGCTCACCGGCTCGCCGCCACGGCGCACTGCGACGTCGACGACCGAGCCTACGCTCTCGGGTCCGAGCGAGCGCGACAGCGCGCGCACGCCAGCGAGCTTCTCGTCATTGACGGCCACGATGACGTCGCCCTGCCTGATGCCCGCCGCGGCAGATGGCCCGGACTTGTCGACATTCATCACCATCGCGCCGACGCCGTCATCGAGCCGCACCGGTTGCAGGCCGAGCCCGAGATAGCCGCGTGCGATCCTGCCACGCGTTTCGAGCTGCGCCGCGACGCGCTCGATGGTGGCGGAGGGGATCACCAGCACGCGCCGCGGTCCCTGCACCGCCATGCCGAACGGCTGGGCTTGCGCATTCAGCACGAGCCCGCCCTCATGGCTGTGGCGCAGCCGCACGTCGAGCTCAATCCGCGCCTCGATGTCGCCGCCGCGCAGGCTGCGCCAGCGCGGACCCACGAGCGACACCATGCCGAGAGATGCCGTGGGTGCGCCACGGTCGGCTGCGACGACGACGGCGAGCGAACCGAGAGCGGGGGCGGCGGAAATCAGCTTGATCGGCGGAATGTCGGCATCGACGCGCAGCAGCGCGACGTCGGTGGTGTGGTCACGGCCGACAATCGTGGCCGTCCGCGTGCTGCCGTCGGCAAGCCTGATCTCGACCTCGCCCTCGTCGGCCAGGGCCTCGTCGGCCGTGATGATGAGGCCCGCTTTCCAGGCAAAGCCTGAGGCGCGCAACCGATGCGAGTGAACGGAGACGAGCGAAGGCGAGGTGCGTGTAACCACATCCGAAAGCGCTGACGAGAGCGCGGCGAGGGGGGTAGGGTCGGTCATAGGAAGCTCCTGTCGGTTGTCCCAAATCTGGGATGCCGCGGGCGATCCGGAAACTGGTCTGATGGGCAGGAAGCTCCGTAATGTCCCGGCCGACGAACATGTGATTGGGAGGAGGTCACGGGAACGTGTAGCAATCGGCCAGCCATTGCGCCTCACGGCCTCAACGCATTTTTGAGAGACCCCGGATGACCATCGACCTTACCCGCCGCACGCTGCTTCACCTCGCCGGTGCCACCACGCTCGCGGCGGCTGCCGCGGCTGGGGCGCGCGCCGAAGGTAGTCCGGTCAGCGTCGGGCCAACCTATGCCAGCCGCACGCCGATGTGCGTCGGGATGGTGATGCTGCGGGTCAAGAATCTCGACACCGTCGCCGACTTCTATCGCGACGTGCTGGGGCTCACGGTGATGGAGCGCTCGGCGGGTTCAGCGCAGCTCGGCGCCGGCGGCGTGACGCTGCTCGTGCTGGAGGCGCGCACCGATGCCGAGATCGAGCCGCGCAGCGCGGCCGGTCTCTATCACACTGCCTTCCTGATGCCGACACGCAAGGATCTCGCGCGCTGGCTGGTGCACGCGGCCTCGCATCGCGTGCCGCTGTCGGGCTTTGCCGATCATCTCGTCAGCGAATCCGTCTATCTCGACGATCCCGAAGGCAACGGCATCGAAGTTTATGCCGACCGCGATCCTTCGCAATGGCAATGGAGCGAGGGCTCGGTGAAGATGGCAGCCGACGAGCTGAACATTCCAGATCTGCTGTCGCTCACGAATACCCGCGTCAGCGATTACGCCAAGGCGCCGGAGGGCATGCGCGTCGGGCACATGCATTTGCGTGTCGGCGACCTCGCGCAGGCCGAAGGCTTTTATCACGGCAACGTCGGCCTCGATCCGACCCGCCGCCGCAACGGCGCCGCGTTCCTCTCTTCCGGCCGCTATCATCACCATCTCGGCATGAATGTCTGGCAGAGCCAGGGCGCCGGCCGCCGCGACGACACCACGACCGGGCTCGCCTGGTTTTCGCTGGTGACGGAGAAGCAGGACATTCTCGCCGCCCAGGAGGAGCGCTTGCGCAAGGCGGGCGCTTCGGTCACGGCGCTTGCGAATGGCGTCGAGGCCGTCGATCCCTGGGGCACGCGGGTGCGGCTGCTCAGGGTGTGACCTTGCCGCGTCCGAGTGCAAATTGACCGACCGGGCTCTCGACATGAAAGTCGAGCTCGGTGATTTTCGCGAACAGATCGATGTTGTTGGTGCCGATGGCGCAGCCGCCAAGCCCCATATCGGTCGCCGCCAGATAGAATGTCTGGATCATGGCGCCAACATCCTTCAGGATCAGCGAATAAGCGATTGAGCTGTATTTCCAGGAGATCCGCCCAAAGCGCGCGGCGATCGTGATCAGGACCTGCGGTGGACCGGGCGCGTCCATCGCAAACGCGGCCGCCGTCGAGAGCGCCTGGACCTGCTGGGCGGAAGCGCCGATCGCTATCAGCGCATGAGCACCCGCATCGTAGTGG
This sequence comes from Bradyrhizobium sp. UFLA05-108, assembly GCF_059803455.1. NCBI lineage: Bacteria > Pseudomonadati > Pseudomonadota > Alphaproteobacteria > Hyphomicrobiales > Nitrobacteraceae > Bradyrhizobium > Bradyrhizobium sp. UFLA05-108. The sequence continues at coordinate 2,927 of NZ_JBANAZ010000137.1, forward strand.
TAGAATCCGCGTGCAAGCCCCTCGCAGTTCGAGACCGCCAGATACAATTCCAGCTCGTAAGCGCTGCCCGCCGATGGATAAGGCCTCGTGCTGTAGGTAACTTCAGGACTGCCGTCCAAATTCGCGCCGCTCTTCCATTCCGACAGGACGCGCGCCGTGGTGTCGAGAAACTGTGCGAGCTCGGCAAGTGTGATTGGGTGCTGGTCGTCGAAATCTCGTATTGAATGGCGTTCACGCAACAGCTTCGGGAAGGCCGAGATCGGCTCCAGCCTGGAGAATTTGCGGAGATCGATCTTCTTGCCGGGCCAAGGCGGACGCACCGCCGGCAGTGGTGGAACGAGGCCCGCATGGGCGAACGTGCCGCCAACGGGATTTGCATGCCGGCCCTCCGTGCTCCGCGTGTGAAACACGAGATCGTGGAAATCCCAGAGAACGAGATTGCCGTCGCCCTCATTCACCCGAAGGCCGTCGCCGTCTTTCGCATCGAGCTTGATCAGCATCTGGCTGTCGAGCAGCAATCCGAGCAGATCGAGGTTCAAGGAGGCCGTGTGGCGGCGAAGCTTGCTGATCTTCTGAGGCCGCGACAGGGTCGCGAGGGTGGCCGCGATTGCGGGATCGCAAATCCGAAACAGCGCGCCGGCGCGCGGCGATTCCAGCACCATCTCGTTGCCGCGTCGGCGCAGATAGGCGAAGCGCGACAACACGAGGGTATCACCGTTCCCCAGTGTTGCGCGTTGCGGCCAGTATTCGGCGACCTGCGGCTCGATGATGACGAGGTCCTGCTCTTCACGCGGAGAGGATAGGCGGTATTCGAGAAGCCCGTGCCGTGCCAGTCGCTGCACCAGGGCATGAACCTGCCTTGCGAGGACACTTTTGCTGGCAAAGGAAATGAGCGGCAGCCCCGTGGCGAGATGTCCCGCACGGTCGATCGCTGCCGTGCTGAATTGTCCCAGATTCACTGAATAGCCGCCCAGGGCAGCGGCGATGCTTCCGTCCGCCTGCACATGAAGGGAAAAGCGACCGTTCAATCGGGCGGCGATGACTGGTGCCATCTTCCTGGTCGGCCTTTTCCGGGGCGCGCGCACGACGAGCCAACCTTCAGGTGTGGGGAAGGAACGGAGTGAGTTCGCTTTCCAGTCGCGGACGATCCAATAATCCAAGCCTCACCGGAACATCGTAAAGCCGACCGGGCGCGAAGCGGCGATAGAAATGCCGCAAGCCCGGAACGAGCACTCTGACGACGGGAACCTCGACGTCGGGCCGCGTTTGGTCAAGCACGAGGAAATCATAACCCGCGCCGGCGGCGATCTCGATGCAGGCATTGACCTGGTCGCTCGTATTATCGTGAACCTTGAGGCTCGGTGTCGGCCGGACGATCGGATCGTCGCTGGGGATCAGGAAGGGATAGTCGTCAAGTCGCAACGGCGTGACACCGTCGAGCGTTGGCTTCTCGCCGGTTCCGCCGCCCATCATGCCAATTGACATGAACTGAGTCAGCTCGGTGAGGGAGCGCAGCAGCGCTATGCGGCGATCGAAATGCGAGCCGGAGCCGAACTCGATATTTTCGTGTCCGTTCTGCATCCAGTGCGTGATCGCCACGTAAGAGGGAATGCCGAGATCGCTGGTGATGTCGAGCACCCAAAGCTTGCGCCCCACATCGGCAAGCTGGGCTTGCAGATCCTGCACATAGGAATCGTCGAATTGCGTGAGGTCGACTTCGGCACGCTGCAGCCGATTGTACCACCAGATGGCGTAGGCATCGCGTTCGACCAGTTCGAGGAAGCCTTGAACGATGGCTTCCTCGCGGGTGTTGCCGGCCGCGCACCCGTTGGAATCCGTGTGGAAGCCGCCATAGAAAAAGTACAGCAGGCCCGTCGGAAGATACTTGCAGCGCTTGTCGCGCAACGACCAGACCGGCGACCACTCGGTCTTGGTCGAGGGATCGAACGGCTCGGGAACCGGATGTGAATCGTCCGGCTGCGGGGCATTCCTGTTTTGAAACTGCGTGTCGCTGAAAAGCTGGACGTCGTTGGGAAGAAGGGCGTCACCGGGAGCGAAATCGGTAAAGCGCCGCGTCGTCCTGATCTCGTCACCCTGGAAAATGCCGGAATAGCGCTCAATCGCTTCCATCAACGCGCTGGCCTCGCCCTGCTCGGCGGTGGAGCCCTTGCCGAAGCTGCCGCCGCTCAATCCGGATCTGAGCTGATCGACGTTCCAGGCTGGCGCAGAGAAATTGTGGTGGGCGAAAAAATTTGTGTTCATCGGCAGATCGGCCTCGATCCGCTCGAGCCGCGAAACGACGCCGGTCAGCGGACTGACGTGCTTGCGGAACCGCGCCACGGTGGCTCGCGACGTCACGGTGCGGTATCCGCCGCTGGTCATCACGAGCTTTCTGCCCTCCGCAATTTCGATCGGCGCTGACGCCCGGCGCGGATTCTGCAGCTTCTTGCTGCCGCAGGTCGGACATTGCGGGCGCCGCGCGACGTAGTGCTTGGCGATGGAGGCACCAGTCAGGTCGAAGCTTGCGATGTGTTGGCTCAGATCGGTACGAAATCCCGAGGCGATTGCCTTCGCGATTTCAACGGCAGCGAAGTGGATGGCTGTCTGTCCCACGGTGTCGCTCACCAGGGGTGATACAGCGACCGCTTGCGCCGCTCCGCGCTCGAGAAATCCCTTGATCTCCCGATTGCGGATCATGCGATCGAACAAGCAGGTCCAGCAGGCGCTCTCGCCCGGCTTGAACACGGGGCCCACCAGCGGAAACACGCCGGACGGCTGCACCAGCAGCCAGGGCGTCCCATCGGCCACGCGCTTCCCGTTCACCTCGGCGAGCTGCCGCTCGAGATAATCGTTGACCAGAGTGATGATGAGCTCGGGCGAACGCTTGGTGATTTGAACGCCGAGCTGGCCCAACGCCACGCTCAGCTCCCGGGCGCCTTTGACGTCGATCGATTCCACCCGCACGGGACAATTGCGCAGATTCTGCTCCGCGACTTCGACAGGCAGGCCGAGGCTCGCCCAATATCCATCGACGGCGCCTGCGGATACGCGGGGTGGTCCACTCACGACGTATCGGCGCTCCAACAGCCGCCTGATCGTTTCCTCAATCTGGTCGGCGGGAAAACTCTTCGAAAGCTGGCGAACGATTTCCGGCGCGGCCTTTCCATTCTTTCCGATCGCCGCGGCCACGGCACAATACAGCTCGCCGTGCAGGAAGAACTTGCGGTTCTCGGAATAGAGACAGACCGCATCGGGAGGAAGCAGATAGGCGGTGAAGTTCGGCGCGAAACGTAGAACGCCCTTGCGGGGCTGCTTCGCAGCTCGGCTCTTGGCATTGACTGTCATCGGGTCAGCACGCTGATCCTGCTCCTCAACCGCTGGCTCTGACCGGCCTGCGTGCCGAACGCGGCGATTGGCATTGCGCGGACAAGTTGGAACATACTCGCCCGCCATCGGCAAGCTGACCAGCAAGCCGTGGCAAACGTCGCGACGGAAACAACAAATTGGCCGGGTCGTTCGCCGGCCCGGCCAATGAAATCGCGATGCATCGATAGACAGTCAGGGAGAGCTAGCACCAGCGGCAGCGGCCCCACGATGCGCAGCACCCTGCGCATGACACCCATGGCAAGCCGACCCCTATCCAACCGACGCCGCAGCCGCCGCATCCACCGCAACCGACGCCGCAGCGGCAAGATCTGCAGGCTCTGCATCCGCCGCAGCCTCTGCAACCGCCGCAGCCTCTGGCGCCGCCGCAGCCGTGGCCACAACCGCATCCCCGCGCAAGCATTACGCCACTGAAGGTTCTTTGATCGTCGAAGAGATGGAAGGTGGCGAGGCTCACGTCGGCGAGTTCTTCCTCGCTCAGCGAGGTCACGTGGTTCGGCGTGAAGTTAGGTCGTTGTGGTGTATCGCCGGTCGGTACGGCGGCCGCCGCCGCGCTTCCTGCCAGCGAAAACGTCAGACCGGCTACTCCGAGCGCCGGTACCGCGGCTTTGGTCATTCGCTTCTTTTTCGAAGCTTGCTTTGCCCGCTGCATGGCCGCATCCTCCAAAGTTGGAAGAAGGATCTCCGTGAGCATGATCCTACGCCGAGCGAACAAGGCAGGCAAGATTCCACGGATACACAAAATGTAATGATCGCATTCATCTTCATGAACGGAATCGTCGCATTTTCATCAAGCACTGAGCGTTCGCGCCTTGTGCGGATTGCAACGGGTGCGGCTTGATGCAGTGCGCAATCGTCTGCCCGATTGAACGGGGAAATTAACTTGGTCGATCAACTCGGACGCTTCGCTTGGTATGAACTCCTGACAACGGACATGCAGGCGGCGGGTGCCTTTTATGGCAACGTCGTCGGCTGGGCTGCGAAAGATGCGTCGACTCCGGAACTCCTCTATACGGTGCTTACCGCAGGCGATGCTCCGGTAGCTGGGCTCATGGCGCTCCCCGAAGAGGGGCTGCGATTGGGCGCAACGCCGAGATGGGTCGGCTACGTCGCCGTCGATGACATGGATGCGAAGGTCGCGCAGATCCGCCGTCTTAGGGGCGCCATCCTGTTATCGCCGACCGACAGCAATATCGGCCGAATTTCAGTGGTTGCCGATCCGCAAGGAGCGAATTTTGCGCTGGTCACTAAACTGACATATGGCCAAGGGCAACCCAGCGGATTGGACGAGCCCGGGCGCGTAGGCTGGCACGAGTTGCTGGCTCAAGACCGGAACAAGATCTTTCCATTCTACGGCGAGCTTCTCGGCTGGCAGAAGGCCCATGCTGAAGCCGATCCGGCAGACGTGTATGAATTGTTCTCGATGGCCGGGCAGACGATCGGCGGCATGCTCACCAAGCTTCCGAGCGTATCGCAGCCCTGTTGGCTCTACTACTTCAATGTCGACGACATCGGCGCGGCCGCCCAGCGCGTCAACGCTGGCGGAGGCCGGGTCCTCCAGGGTCCGATCGAGTTGCCCGATGGTTGCTGGATCGTGCGATGTGCGGATTCCCAGGGCGCCCTATTTGCGTTGCAGGGTGCTTGGGATCAGAAGCGCACCGGACGCACCTCGGAAGTCGGTTGGTCTGCCAGGTGGGGTGGCATTGCTTCAAAAGGCAGGATGGTGCTTCACAAGACGAAGCGCTAGAGCATGATCCGGAAAAGTGTGCAGCGGGTTTCCGAAAAGATCATGCTCAAACAACAGCCTAAAGCGCGATGACGATTTTCCCCTAATCTCATCGCGCCTTAGTCTTACTGTGTCATAAAATCATCCGCACGGTA
>NZ_JBANAZ010000138.1:0-6675 GCF_059803455.1 Bradyrhizobium sp. UFLA05-108
CTCGACAACCCGTTCGGCACGAGGCTGTCACCCATGTCTTAGGTACGGTCCGTTACCCATGTCTTCGGGCCGGACAGATTTAGCTTGGTGAGCGCGCTGGGGCTCGAACCCAGGACCCCGTGATTAAAAGTCCCAAAGTATTCTCTGCCATCGGATGACCGTAGCTTCCAAATCCCTTGTTTTATGAGGATTCTGGACTCATACCCTTAGTCATAGGCGACACGCGACGACACGAAGCGCCTGGTCTTGCTTCCCAATCGCTTCCCAGAGGGTCCACATGGCCAAGCTGACGAATGGGTCAGTTCGTACTCTGTCGGTGAAGGGTACTGACACGCTGTATGCCGACACTGAAGTGCCCGGCCTCTATCTTCGCGTCCGAGCCGGCGGCTCCCGCACGTTCATTATTCAGTGGCGACAGGGCCAATTCCAGCGCCGCAGCACCGTTGGGAAGGTTGGTGTCCTTACGGTGGACGAGGCCCGAAAAAAGGCCCGCAAGCTGCTGGTGGGCATCGACGAGGGTAATGACCCGGTTGCCGTCAAAGCCAAGGGTCGCGCCGATGACAAGCAGCTGTTCGGCTTATTGGCCGAGGAATATCTCGACCTACGCGCCAAGGACATGAAGCCGCAGAGTCTTGAGCAGACATCGCTCCACCTGCGGAACTGGTAATGGGGATTGGGCCGATTGCTTAGCCGAGATGGACTACCGTACCGGGAAAATCCTCGACGCCATCAAACAAGCGGGCGTTGAAGACGATACGCTGGTGATTTTCACCAGCGACAATGGTCCGGAAGCGACCCACCCGTGGGAAGGGGACAGTGGACCTTGGCGGGGCACGTATTTCACAGCAATGGAGGCCTCACTGCGAACGCCATTCATCATCCGTTGGCCCGGCAAAGTGCCAGCCGGTCGCGCCAACAACGAGATTGTCCACATGGTAGACCTGTTCACGACACTTGCACATGTCGGCGGGGCGGACATTCCAAACGATCGCGCTATCGACGGGCTTGATGGATACGCTAGGGCGCTAACAGGGAGGGGGTACCCACCCCGTAAAGCATTGGCACGCAGAGCAATACCACCGGACATAAGGTCACTGTGTCGGGCTTATACAGGTGAGGCCGTAAGATCTCTTGCCGCCATCATGCGTCACGCCGATGCGCCACCCAACGCACGCATACAGGCCATTGCCAAGTTGGACTTTTTCCTCGGAAAGAAAGAAGCTTCCAACCGCGAAGGCTTTCCCGCGTACGTGGCCGATCGGTTGACGGCCGTCAAATGGCGGAACTGGAAGATGCATCTCATCAAGCAAGAAGGTATGTACGACATCCCACAGAAGCTGCCGTTGCCAATCGTCATCAACCTCCTGAGAGATCGGAAGGAAGAGCGCGACGTGGCTCCCTACAACACTTGGGTGGCCGAACCGATGCTGAAGATTGTTGCCGATTTCGAAGCAAGCCTAAGTAAATATCCGCCTGTCAAACTCGGCACCCCCGACCCGTATACACCGCCTCGTTGACCTTCTGCCGCAGCTTGGTATTGGGTCACCTTGTGGGCCTAACTTGAAGTGCCTGGATGGAAGCAAAGGGGCCACGGTCTAAATCAAAAAGTAAGTGTCTGAAATTCTCGCATATTGAGGAAGCCAAAAAACACTCTTGCAAGGAGGCCGGAATTGGTCTCTCTCCGCGCGCCACTAACGCTTCTGTTGGTTTCCCTGTGCGCTATCGCCGCAGTGTGGGGGTGGCTGGGCACACCAGTCAAATTGGCCGACGCACCGGTCGATCCGAACAACAAAGTGCAATGCATATCTTATGCTCCCTTCCGCAGCAATCAAACGTCACTTTCGTCGGCTACGCAGGTGTCGAGAGAACAGATCGCTGAAGATCTTGCCCAACTCGCGGAGATATCCGACTGCATTCGCACTTATGCGACCGATCTTGGGCTCGATCAAATTCCCGAACTTGCGGCGAAGGCGGGGCTGAAGGTCATTCAGGGCATTTTTCTGGACAGGGATCGCCAGAAGAATTCAACCCAGATCTCGACGGCGGTGCGCCTCGCGAAAGAATATCCAGAAACGATCATCGCGCTCGTGGTCGGCAACGAGACTTTGTTGCGCAAGGACATAACCACTTCCGACCTCGCCGCGACGATTCGATCGGTCAAGGCGCAAGTCAGCGTCCCTGTCACATATGCCGACGTTTGGGAGTTCTGGCTTAGTAATCGCGAACTTTACGACGCCGTCGATTTCGTCACGGTTCATATCTTGCCGTATTGGGAGAATGTTCCGGTCCGAGCGGAATCGGCGGCCGCTCACGTCGACACCATTCGCCGTCAGATAGCGTCCGCCTTTCCGGGCAAGGAAATCCTGATCGGGGAAATAGGCTGGCCTAGCGAAGGGCGGATGCGCGAAGCCGCGCTTCCGTCGCGCACCAATCAGGCTCGGGTGGTCTCGGAAATCCTTGTCCTTGCCCGGCGCGAGCATTTCCGCGTCAACCTGTTCGAGGCTTATGACGAATCGTGGAAGCGAGAGATCGAGGGCACGGTTGGCGGATCCTGGGGCCTGTTCGATTCCATCGGGCGCACGCTGAAGTATCCACCCGGCGTGCCCATCAGTAATTTTCCGTTCTGGAAGCTTCAGATGGGCAGCGGAATGGTGCTCACGATCCTGGTATTTGGCGCGGCGTGGCTGGCCTCGCGGCGAAGCCCTCGGAAGCGCAGCCTTGCCTCATGGTTTGCAGTCGGGATATCGGCAGCCACGGCCGGAATTCTATTTGGGGTGGCCGCCCAGAAGATGTTCTATGAACGTGTTGGAGTAGGCGGCTCGCTTCTATGGGGCTCGCTTCTGGTGACGGCAACTGCTTCACCTGTGTTTGGTGCACACGCTCTCATGTCAGGTCGCCCCACGCCCAGTTTTGTGCAATTGCTGGGTCCGACGGACTGTCGGACAGAACGGGTGTCGATCTGGCACGGGCTGGCCTGGATCGTGACCATCGTAATCGGCACCGCCACCGCGCTCGGTCTTGTGTTCGACCCGCGCTTTATTGATTTTCCTTTTGCCGCTCTCACCATGGCGGCGGTGCCTTTTGCGGTTGCGACGCGCCTCAATGCCCCGGAAAAGGGAAGCCGCCCCATGGCGGAATCCTTGTTTGCCGGCGTTTTTCTGCTCGCAGCGATCTACATAGGGATTAACGAGGGGCCGGCCAACTGGCAGTCGCTGTGGACTTGCGGGGTCTATATTCTGCTCGCAGTTACGCTATGGCGGACGCGGGCTTGACGTGGGGGCCGCTCCGCTTGCCACATTCAAGGACGCTCCTTTCGGACAGAAGGGCATAAGCTCCGGACTTTCATCTCGCCGCTTGCTACAGCTACCTCGGCGGGAAACTTAAACGTTCCAGTCAGGCGAGGTATATCATGTCATCAATCTCGCAGACGGAAGTGCGAGCGAATGATCAGGCACCGCCAAAAGCAAAAGCGCGTAGCGCCGCACTCGACCGCACCCGCACCTTCCTCACGCTGGTGGTACTGCTCCATCACGCCGTCATTCCATACACCCATTTCGGTCATACCGATCCAAAGTCGTGGATCGGTTTTGACATGATCGTGCTCGCCACTGACAGCTTCTTCATGGCGATGTTTTTCTTTCTGTCGGGTCTGTTTGTCTGGCCGGGACTCGCACGCAAGGGACCGCTGGACTATCTGCGCGATCGCCTGATCCGGCTCGGTTTGCCTTTCGTGATTTGTGCTTTCACGATCATCCCGTTAGCCTACTACGCGATTGAACTGCGTCAGCATCCAAACGTCAGCTTCGCCGACTTCTGGTGGAAAACCATCACCGAAGGACCTTGGCCGAGTGGCCCGATCTGGTTCCTTTGGGTGTTGCTTACCTTCGACGTCATCGCAAGCGTCCTCTACAAGCTCTCGCCCACACTGATCGATCCGATCAATCGCCTGTCGCTACACGGCCATGACCATCCAGCGCAATTCTTCGCAGCCATGCTTGCCGTCACCGCCGTGTTCTACATCCCGGGTCTAGTTCACTTTGGACCATTCACTTGGTTCGAGTTCGGACCGTTCTCGGTCCAGCACGGGCGCGTACTGCTGTATGCGACCTACTTCTTTTTTGGTGCGGGCATTGGCGTCAGGTACCTGGACGGCGGATTACTGGCTTCCGATGGCCAGCTCGCAAAGCGCAGCTGGGCTTGGGCGCTTCTAGCACTCGTTCCCTATTGCTTCATGTGGATGCTGATCTACGTCAAGCGCGAAATCCTCGGAAACCCGACCCCGCTGCCCAACTGGTATGAAGCGATCTATGCACTGTTCTTCGCGTCCTTCAGCGTGGCGATCATGTTTGCGATCCTGGCCTATTTCTTGAGATTCAGGCAATCGGGCTGGAGCAGCCTCGACCCTATGCAGTCCGCTGCCTACGGCATGTTCTTGGTGCACTACCCGATTGTGCTTTGGCTGGTGTATTGGATGGTCGACTTCGACATCCCGGCGATAGCCAAGGGCCTGATCGCTTTCTTGCTCACTGTCTTCCTGAGCTGGGGCGCGACTGAAGTGTTGCAAAAGATTCCGGGCGCAAGGCACGTGCTGTAAGTCGTATCAGCTCAAGCTCCGTGCGGATAGATTCGGGACAGCGCTCTTTGCATATTCGGCGATCGGCTTGCGACTGATGGTTCGGATGCAGTGAATCGAACACCACTGAAGAATTGTCCGGAGTGGTAGCCATGATGAAGAATATCGTAGCCGGACTTGTCTTGGTGGGTATGATGATCATTGGCGTGCTCGCGTTCGCCCAGAAACATGATGGATGCTTGCACGGACATTTGATCACAGACTTTAAGCCCTGCGGATCAGTCAGCCCTTCAATATAGGGCCTGCGATAGTTGGGGCTCGCCTAGCGCTATACAGGCTGCTCAAGGTCCGCAGCATAAGAGCCGTTAGTTCCGTCATTGCGACCGCGTGACCCAACGATTGCAGCTCGGGGAGATCGTGTCGCGCGCTTTCTCGTAAAGTGTCTGGGTAGCAAGGTAATTCCGAAGGCGCACCTGGGCGGTCTACATCTAGGCCGGGTTGATCGAGACAGCCTCTCGCTCCACGAGCGCCACGGGAGCGAGCGCGACGGTGCCAGTGCCCGACGGGAACCAGCGTCGATCGTGCCAGCGTGCTAATTAGTGGCCAGAGAAAGCGAGCATCAGCCTCCGCGCGTCACGCGGCGCAAGCGCTTGCAGCCGCGAGTGGGCGCGGTTGGCGCAAAAGTTCATTCAACGGACCAACACTCTCCCACCGCGCGCACACGCGGCCCACTTTCGCCGCCGCCTAGTCGCGCTCATCCCGCCAGTCCTCGAAATCGGCTTCCGTCCGTTTGGACAAAAACACGCCCCCCCGCAGCCGGGAGCGCCGCACGGGCGCTCTCAAAGGTTACCGCTATGCCCGCTGTGCATTCTCCTGGACGTAATCCCGGATAAAAGCCGCAGCACTTCCCTCGCTGGCCGAGCATTAGCGGCCTTCTGATTGGATAGCGGATCAGCCTAAAGGCGAGGACAGGTCTCTTTGCGGAGCCTAACAACCATCGACACCGTTGAGCTATAGTGCAGCGCGGTGCCGCCTGCACTCGTATGCATCCTGTATCCTGCTATCGCTGTGATCGAAGTCTTCGTGAACTAGACGGCTAGGGCGCACCACGGCCTGCCAGGAACCAGGGGGTTTGAAGGGGCGTTGTAGCGTTGGCTAGGAGGGCCGTTGTCATGGACAGGCAACGTACAGCGTTGGCTCTATTTGCCGTTGCTCTTGCCATCGCAATTGTGGTCGCGTCCGTCACGACGCTGGAGAGCGTCAACACGCGTCAGGCCGCGAACGACGCACCGCCCGGCACGACCGGCCTCGCTCGGCAGCACCCACCGCTTGATCGTGCACCGGGTGAGCCGATCCAGAAAGAGCGGTAGCGCATCGCGCGGCGTTCACGGCAAGGTAACAAGCGCGTTGACGAAAGCGTCTAGAAGAAGGTCGGTATTTTGCCGCGACGAGAGGGTAGCCGTAGCCCCAAGCGATAGTTGAAGCCCCGCGGGCGTCGCAGCGTGATCGAGCCAGCGGCTCCAAGGTGTTGCCACTCGCCAGCAGCCGCACGTAGGTCCCGCTCTCGTGCATCTCGAGCCAGCCGCGATCGATCGCGAGGTTGATGCCCGCGCCGAACTCCTCGCCGCTGGCCTTCAGCGTGTCGAGAAGCGGCGCGTTGATCTTCTCGATGTGGATGCGGCCGTCTTGCACAGGCTCAATGCCGGCAGCGAGCTCGACGAGCTTGCGCGCTGCGGTTTCCGGGTTGGCGAAGGGACGTTCGGCGGTGAGCTTCATGGATCGATGAGGCGATGGGCGATGCTGATGTGGGAATCAAGAGTTGGGTTCGTGACTACCTCGCCGCAGAACGGCCCGTCGTCTCATGTCCACTCCCAAGCTTCAGGAAGGCATGTAACTGGCTAAAGCAGGCACTTTGGAGACCAAAGGCGATTTGGCGATGTCCGCTCCGGGGTCACAAGCGGCGGTCGAGGCAAGCATACCCCGGCGTCCGGTTTACCGCGAAGCGCTGTTCGGCTTGGGCCCAAAGCACGAAGTCGCTGCGCTCCAGCCCGCTGCGCGGGGGCAAGAGCCGAGAGGCCGGTAGCCGGTTGAGAGTGTATAAT
>NZ_JBANAZ010000139.1:0-6550 GCF_059803455.1 Bradyrhizobium sp. UFLA05-108
CGGCAACGCCTACGGCTCCTCGCCGCACGGCGGCGTGCTGGTGGTCGCCGGCGACGACCACGGTTGCGTCTCCTCCTCGATGCCGCACCAGTCCGACGTCGCCTTCATGAGCTGGTTCATGCCGACGCTGCATCCGGCAAGCGTCAGCGAATATCTGGAGTTCGGCGAATATGGCTACGCGTTGAGCCGCTTCTCCGGCATGTGGGTCGGCTTCAAGGCGATCTCGGAGATCGTGGAATCCGGCGCCTCGGTGGCGCTGCGTCCGCCGCGCCTCTTCCGCACGCCGGACTTCACACCGCCGCCGGGCGGGCTGCACTATCGCTGGCCGGATCTGCCGGGGCCGCAGATCGAGGAGCGGCTGGAGGCGAAGAAGCACGCGGTCTATGCCTTCGCAAAGGCCAATCCGATCGACCGGCACATCTACGACATCCCGCACGCGACCTATGGCATCGTTACCACCGGCAAGGCGCATCTCGACCTGATGGAGGCGCTGCGCCTGATGGGCCTTGATGAGGGCGCATGCCGCAGCATCGGCATCGACATCTACAAGGTCGGCATGGTCTGGCCGCTGGCGCTGCACGACGCGATGGAGTTCGTGAAGGACAAGCGCGAGATCCTGGTGGTCGAGGAGAAGCGCGGCATCATCGAGAGCCAGTTCAAGGAGTATTTTTACGATTATCCTGGCTCGAAACCCGAGCGCATGGTCGGCAAGCATGACGAGCGAGGGGCGCGGCTGATCTCCTGGATCGGCGAATTGTCGCCACGCGCGCTCGCGGGCGTTTTGGCGCGGCGGCTCGACCCGATGTTTCCGGGGTTGAACCTCGCCGCGCGTGCGGCCGCGCTGTCGCCGGAGGCAGAGCGCGTGATCACCGTCAGCGGCGCGACGCGCACGCCCTATTTCTGCTCGGGCTGCCCGCACAATACGTCAACCAAAGTCCCCGAAGGCTCCAAGGCGCTGGCCGGCATCGGCTGCCATTTCATGGCGAGCTGGATGGACCGCGAGACCTCGTCGCTGATCCAGATGGGCGGCGAAGGCGTGAACTGGGCGGCTTCGTCAAGGTTCACCGGCCACAAGCACGTGTTCCAAAATCTCGGCGAAGGCACCTACTATCACTCCGGCTCGATGGCGATCCGGCAGGCGATCGCCGCGAAAGCCAACATCACCTACAAGATCCTGTTCAACGACGCGGTGGCGATGACCGGCGGCCAGCCGGTCGATGGCCCCGTCAGCGTGCACGCGATCGCGCACAGCGTCCGCGCCGAGGGCGTTTCGCGCATCGCGCTGGTGTCTGACAATCCCGCGCGGTTCTCGCCCGCGGATTTACCTGACGGCGTGACCATCCATCCGCGCGAGGAGATGGACGCCGTGCAACGCGAGTTGCGCGAGGTCGAAGGGGTCTCCGTGCTGATCTATCAGCAGACCTGCGCCACCGAAAAGCGCCGCCGGCGCAAGCGCGGTCAGATGGCCGATCCGAAACGCTTTGCCTATATCAACGATCTCGTCTGCGAAGGTTGCGGCGACTGTTCGGTCGAGTCCAACTGCCTGAGCGTCGAGCCGAAGGAGACGCCGTTCGGCCGCAAGCGCCAGATCAACCTGTCGGCCTGTAACAAGGATTTTTCCTGTCTCAACGGCTTCTGCCCGAGTTTCGTGACCGTCGAAGGCGCCGCGCGTCGCGCGAAGACCGCGAGCAATATCGACGCGATCGGCCGCGCGGCGACGCTTCCCCTGCCGGCCCCCACGTCGCTCGATCGGCCCTACGATCTCCTGGTGACCGGCGTCGGCGGCACCGGCGTGATCACCGTGGGCGCGCTGATCGGCATGGCCGCGCATCTCGAACGCCGCGGCGTCTCGGTGCTGGATTTCACCGGCTTTGCGCAGAAATTCGGCCCCGTGCTCAGCTACATCCGTCTTGCCGCGAGCCCGGAGGCGCTGCATCAGGTACGTATCGATCAGGGCGCCACTGACGCACTGATCGGCTGCGATCTCGTCGTCAGCTCCTCACCAAAGGCCTCCGGCACTTATCGCCGCGGCACGCGCGCCGCGATCAACACGGCGGAGATGCCGACCGGCGACGTCGTCCGCTTCCGCGACGCCGATCTCGCCTCGCCCGCCCGCCTGCACGCGATCCGCCAGGTCATCGGCGACGGCAACCTCGGCACCATCAACGCAAACGCGCTGGCCGAGCGTCTGCTCGGCGATGCCGTCTACGCCAACATCATCATGCTCGGATTTGCCTGGCAGCGCGGACTAGTGCCGGTCTCGCCGCAAGCTTTGCTGCGCGCGATCGAGCTCAATGGCGTCGCGGTCGAGCGCAACAAGCAGGCATTTGCCTGGGGCCGCATCGCCGCGGCCGATCCGGATTTTCTCTCGAGGCCGGAGGGCTCTCCCGTCGCCGAGACGCTCGATCAGGTGATCGACCGTCGTGCCGAATTTTTGACTGCGTATCAGGACGCGAGCTATGCGGCGCGCTATCGGGCAATGATTGCAAAGGTGCGCAGCGCTGAGAGGAGATTCGGCAGCGAGGCGCTGACCGATGCGGTCGCGCGGTCCCTGTTCAAGCTGATGGCCTACAAAGACGAATACGAGGTGGCACGCCTGCACATGCAGACCGGCTTTCTGGACACGCTCAAGCGCGAGTTCGACGGCGATTTCAGGGTCAACTATCATCTGGCGCCGCCCTTCCTCCCCTCAAAGCGCGACGCGCGCGGGCGGCCGCGCAAGCGCACTTTCGGGCAGTGGATCCAGATGCCGCTTGCCGTGCTCGCACGGCTGAAGACACTGCGCGGCACACCGTTCGATCCGTTCGGCTACACCGCCGAGCGGCGCGCGGAACGGGAACTGATCACCTGGTACGAGAGAACGATCGACGTGTTGCTCGGCAAGCTCGAGACTGCGTCCCTGACGGATCTTGTGGCAATAGCCAAGGCCCCCATGGACATTCGCGGTTATGGGCCGGTGAAGGATGCAGCAACCACGAAGGTCAAGGCCGAGGTCGCATCCTTGCTGGCGCAGCCGGCATCTGCCCGGGCAGCCTGAGGCGCGGCGTCCACAAAAATGAGGACAGGCACCGTCCTCGGCCTGAGGTAAGCTCCGGCGGTCACCTTCGCCGACGGGGAGCCGCATGGAACGCAGAACTGTTTCGCTGAATTCGACCATCGCCAGCCTCATCCTGTCTGTCGCCGTGCTGCCGGCGCCCGCGCTCGCACAGCAAGCGATCGATCTCGACCATCTGACGATGACCCAGGCCGCAGCGGACATCTGCGCAGGCAAGGTCACGAGCAAGGCGCTGACATCGGCAACGCTTGCCCGCGCCAGGGCCAATCCCAATCTGAATGCTTTCATCACGCTGGACGAGTCCGGCGCCATGAAGGCCGCGGAGGCCTTCGATGCGCGGCCCAGGAAGCGCCAGTGCCAGCCGCTTGGCGGCGTGCCCATCGTGATCAAGGACAATATCGAGGTCGCCGGACTGCCCTCCAGTGCCGGCACGCCGGCGCTGAAGAGTTTCATGCCGAAGAAGGACGCTGCCGTCGCGGCGAGGCTGCGCGCAGCCGGCGCGATCATCATCGGCAAGACCAACATGCACGAGCTGGCCTTCGGCATCTCCGGATACAATGGGGGCTTCAAAACCGGCGCCGAGCCCGGCGTCCGCAACGTCTATGATAACAGCAAGATCGCCGGCGGCTCCTCGTCTGGAACAGCCGCCGCGATCGGTGCGCGGATCGTGACCGCAGGCCTCGGCACCGACACCGGCGGATCGGTCAGAATCCCCTGCGCGCTCAATGGCTGTGCGTCGCTGCGGCCGACCGTCGGACGCTATCCGCAAGGGGGCATCGCGCCGATCTCCCACACCCGCGACACTGCGGGCCCGATGGCGGCAACCATCAGGGACGTAGCGGCGCTCGACCGTGTCATCGCCGGCGGCAGCGCGATCGCTCCCGCCGATCTGAAGCAGGTGCGTATCGGCGTCGTGAAAACCATGCAGGCCAATCTCGACGGCGATACGGATGCCGCCTTCAAAGGGGCGATCGACAAGCTCAAATCGCAGGGCGTCACCGTGGTCGATGTCGAGATGCCACAACTCGCCGAGCTCAACGGCAAAGTGAGTTTCCCCGTGGCCATCTATGAGGCCAGTGAAGACATGGTCGCCTATCTCAAGCACACCGGCACCGGCATCACCATCGAAGCGCTGGCCAAGGAAATTGCAAGTCCCGATGTAAAAGGCACCTATGATGGCCTGGTGATCCCGCACAAATTGCCTGGTCCCGACAACACGGTTGTTGATGGCAAGCCGGTCTACGACGCGGCTATGAAAACAGCTCGTCCGGCGCTCCAGGCGCTCTATCGCGACACCTTCGCGAAGAACAGGCTCGATGCGATCGCCTTCCCGACCACGCCGGAAGTCGCGATCGAGGCGAACCCCGATTCCAGCAGCCTGCCTAATTTCCTGCTCTTCATCCAGAACACCGATCCCGGCAGCAATGCCGGTGTTCCCGGCATCCAGATTCCGGCCGCACTGGGCGCTTCGAGCAAGCTGCCAGTTGGTCTCGAGCTCGATGGGCCCGCCGGAAGCGACCGCCGGCTGCTCGCGATCGGAATGGCGATGGAGAAGGTGTTCGGGCGGCTGCCGGCGCCGACGCACTGATCAAAGCGCGATGGGATCAGGATGAATCGTCATCGCGCTTGAGGCTAGTGCCTTAAGGCTAGTGCCTTGCCAGCAGGCTGGCGACGCCGCTGCGGCGGCGCACGCCGAGCTTCTCGAAGATGCGCTTCAGATAGGTGCGGACCGTCGACACCTCGACCTGGAGCCGGTGGGCGATCTCCTTGTCGCTGAGATCATCGCCGATCATGCGCGCGATTTCGAACTCGCGAACCGAGAGCTTGAGAACCGGTGATGCACCGCCCTCCACGGCGCCGCCGTTTGCGCGGACGAGCGCTCCCGTGAATGCCGGCTCGATCAGCCGCAGCAACTCCAGCGTATGGACGTCGAAATTGTCCCGCATACGGCCGCGCCAGATCCTGACATCGCCGATGTTGCGATTGCCGGCAAAAGTATAGGCGTTGACGCCCCAATGGAGACCGTCGCGGGCGAGGAAGTCGTTGAAGAACTCCGTGCGCATGAGGTCGCGTTGCGGCATCACCTGCGTCACCAGAGTTGCTTCACGGCGTGCCTGGAGCTTGAAGGTGATGGGATCGTGGTACTGGTAATAGGCGTCGTAGTTTGCAAGGTTCTTCGGATCCATGTGCAGGAACACGGCCTTGCCGAAAGTCTTCGTCGCGGCCTGCCAGACGAAAGATGCGTAGTAATCTGCCTGCAGCAATTCGAGCAGATGATGTCCGACCGCTTCACGGACGTCGCGTTCCGCCATGTCCTCGGACAACAGCCCGAAGATGCGCGCGAGGCCCCTGCTCTCTGCAGCGGTGACGTACATGGCGCCACCAGTCTAACGGGCAAATCTGAGCAGGGGAACCGGCTTCACCATCAATCGCGTCAGGCGTAGGGATTGATCAGCTTCTGCTGCTCGGCGCTGTGATGCACGAGCATGTCGATGAAGGTCCTGACCTTCGCCGACAGATGATGGCGATGCGGATAGACCGCGTTCATCGACAGCTCCATCGGCCGGAATTCCGGCAGCAGGCGAACCAGGCGGCCGGCTTCGAGATCGTCGTGCACCAAAAATCCCGCCGCCAGGCAAATGCCGGCGCCTTGCAGCGCAACGGTTCGCAAGGCCTCACCGCTGTTGGTCATGAGAGTGCCGGATACGCGAACCGATGCCGGGTTTCCCTTGCGATCGAGAAAGCGCCACTCGTCGAAGGGATAGTTCAGGTGACGCACGCAATTGTGCTCCGCTAGCTCCTCGAGCTGCTGCACGCGTCCGCGCGCCTCGATATAGGCGTGCGAGCAGCACAGCACGTGCCGCCAGGTCGCAAGGCTGCGAACGATCAGGCTTGAATCCGGCGGCGACGTCATGCGCAGCGCCAGATCAAATCCCTCCGCAATCAGATCGATATTGGCTTCGCCCATGCGCAAATCGACCTTCACCTCCGGATAGGCGGACAGGAATTCGGCCACCACGGGCGCGACGAACGGCACCATGTGGGTGGCGGAGTGGATCCGCAGCGTACCGCGCGGCGTCGATTGCAGCGCGCCTGCGATATCGTCGGCCTGTTCGAGATCGGCGAGGATCTGCGTCGAGCGGTCGTAATAGGCCTGGCCGATCTCGGTGAGACTCACTTTCCGCGTCGTGCGGTTGAGGAGGCGCACGCCGAGCCGGTCCTCCAGCGCCTGGACGTGGTTGCTCACCATGGTCGTCGACATGTTGAGCCGGCGGGCGGCGGCTGAGAAACCGCCGCTGTCGACCACCCGGACGAAGGCCGTGAGGCTGGTGAAGCGGTCCATGATCGAGGCTCCGATTATCCGCTGCGGCTGGATAATGCTTCCAGTTCTTCGTGGATTATCACAACGGATGGGACAGCGCACATTGGCAGCCAACGAGGGCGAGCTTCCCAGAGAGGACGCCCGGAGATCCGGAGAGTGCCATGTCGACCACC
>NZ_JBANAZ010000013.1:0-151094 GCF_059803455.1 Bradyrhizobium sp. UFLA05-108
CTTGGAGGCTTTCGGACGCCGGCCGCCGAATACGCCGCCCCGTCCCTCATGCGGCCGGCATCCGAAACCCTTCACAAGCTGCGACGTAGCGGGAAGGGCCGTCTTTGTGCGCAAAGCGGACCTTCTGCGGGATGCGCACGTCTGCGATGGGGCCAGAACCGGACAGGAAGTCGAAAGCGACCACGGCATCTCGAAGCTATTGCCAGCTTCCGGCAGCCCCATGCACGAAGGAGGCTTCTTCCAACGTTCCCCTGCTCATTCCTGCTTGGAAGATTTGACTTCCAGGAACGACCCGAATGTCATTGTGTTGCTTCAATGAACCATTTTGGGTGATGGTCTTTGAAATAGCATTTGGTCCGGTGACACCAAAGACCGGCGGATAAACTGATTTTCCCAGCAGCTTGGCTGCTACTTGCTTTGCAAATCGGCCCGCTTGCGCAGTCGGCGACTGCACGGCTCGAACGTTCTGGGTAATTCCATTGAGGATATCTGTCCAAACGGGATGCTTCGGCTCGCTCGCAAATAGGCAGTTGTGCACACTGTTCGTGATCGAGCGATCGTTGGGCCAGGTCCATTCCCGCTCGACAAAAATGACTCCCGCGTCAAATTCAAATCTCTTTCTGAACAGAACGTCAGTGTCGCAGTAAACTCCACCACAGTGATCCATCAAGAGGTATCGGACAGTGTCGACAACCCAAATGAATTTGGGCATCTGGGAGATCGTACTCTCATAATACTCAGGATAGTTTTTCTTGATGAATTGCACGATGTCATCGTCGTCGTGGATCAGTATTTTGTAGTCTGGATAGAGGGCTCTTATGACATCGACATTGCCCTGCGCAGTCGAAGACAGTTTCTTACTCTTGCTTGTGAGGTGGAATATTTTAGGGATCATGCCTTGCCCTGTACCAATCGTTCGCGGCTCTTCTGCACGTTTTCCGATCACATAAGCTACCTACAAGCTATCTTCGTTCCCTGGCACTGCCGATGGCCGTCCCTTTGCTGCGGCTGTTTCGTAATTTCAAGCGAACGCAATCTCGATATCGGGCGCAGATGGATTGTTTGGGGCGTCGAGAGCAGAGGGGAGACTTTCGACTTTAGCCCCGCCCACGCTGTTTTTGGACAGCGTTAGCTCAATAACGAGGGGCGTGCCCTCGCTGATCGGAGACCAATTGTTGGCGTGGACATGCAGCAGACTGAACTTCAATTCGTTCACAAAACTCACAATCCGATCAAGATGAAGATCAACCTCGTGGAACTCGATGACGACGCTGGAAATCCGAGCCCGATTGCGCACGATTGAATCGAGACACCTGTATTCACTCCCTTCAATGTCCATTTTCACGAAGACATTCGAAGCCGTAACCCGCGCAAAGACGTCGTCGAGCGTACAATGTATTCCTCCAATCGGGAGGCCAACATACTTCGCGACATGCCGTCTTTGCCCTTTGAAAAACAGCCGGAACGCTCGCAATTTCCATAGAAGCCCTAATGCCAGTTTCGGCTTAAGGTCGAAGAACGCCCTAACCGCCCTTTTCATAAAGAGCTTCGGGTTGGTGGAGGCATCGTAGGCGTCCAAAGGAACATCATTGATATTCACAAAATCGCTCTCGAATCTCCAATCGCAATTGACGCCAAACGACAAAAGGAAATCGGAGCGAGCAACATCTGAGCGAGACACCAGATATCCGCCGTCGCCCTTGCCCCCCAATCTAATGAGATCTTGGCAGGCCACGGGCTGCAACGTTGCAGGCAATCTAGCTTTCATGGAAAACCTCTGTAGCTGAAGGCACACTCATTCGCCCAGTCGCTACTGCCACCACTTCGCGGCGGAAATATTTCTCGACTGCGTGGCTCATCAGGCGCGACTCGCGCATCGCTTCATCTTCTGTCTCAATACGGAACTAGATCTTACCCCTCGCGGTGTGGATGCCAGACGAGCGCCATGAGACCACACTATACCAATCGTTCGCGGCTCTCCTGCACGTTTTCCGATCACACAAGCTGCCTACAACGATCTTCGTTCCCTAGCGCTGCCGCGAATGAGGATGGAAGGAACAGTTCGGAAACGATGCTCACAGAGGCCGGCAATGGGTCAAACTGCGACGTGCGAGAGAGGGCGCTTCTGGCGCAAAGGGAACATTGGCGACGGTAGCCAGACAAAACTGACACGGCGCACAAACTCGTGAGCGGGCCCCCCGCCACGTGGTTCGCGTCACTGAATTCGTGCCCGCATCTCGCTTGGCGCCAGAATGAATTCACCGCATCGCCGGATTTAGGTCGCATTGCGACCTAGGTCGCGGCCAAAGCTCGTGCGGGTGGGGGCGCAACACCGGGGTTTTTCATGTCCGGTCATTTGCGATTTTGCTTCGCCGCTTTTGCGCTTCTTGCTGGTCTCTCGACGTCGCCTGCGTCTTCGAACCCTTTCGCCGGCTTACTCGACGTCGCTCCCACAACAGCCCCTGCGCCCACCCCTGCGGAAGAGGAGTGCTTGCTGCGACCCGGCAAGTCGGTCGCCGAGGGGCAGCACTGGGTCTATCGGTTGGAGGGCCGCCGCAAATGCTGGTTCCAGGCTGCCGAAGGGAGCGCGACGGTGAAGAAGGCGGTCCAGCATCGCGACCCCAAACATCGTGCCACCGCTCCCGAGGAGAAAGAGATTGTGGCGCGCAAGCGGCAGGCGGCGGTGGATGCGCGTGCGGAGCTGCAGCGCTCTGCACCGCTGGATACGTCTCGCCCGAGCCCGTCCGTGCCCGCGCAGGTCGCAGATGCCGGTCCCGTCCTTGCTGCCGAGATCGCGCCCCCCGCGTCGCCGGTGCGAACTCCCAACCGCGAGGACGACCAGCTCACGCCCGACCACATCACGCCGGGTCAGGTCGACGTGGAGGCGCTTCTGGCGGCCGCGCCGGCCGCCGGGGAGGTGATTGCCGCCTCTGCGCCTTCGGCGACGCCGGTCGCCTTTCCCGCGACAGAGGTGGGCGGTGACGGGCAGGGCTGGACCTGGCTTGGCATGCTGCTGATGGCGCTGGGGCTCGTCTCCATCTTAAGCGCGAGCCGCACTTTTCGGTGGACCGTGCTTTTGCACCAGTTGAGGTGATCTTTCGATTGCCAGAGGCTGCCGCTTGTCAAAACGCGAACTGGGGGGATGTGGAGGCAAGCGGCCATGCGGCCTGAACCGCACGTCTCGGATTGGCTCCGGCGGCGAGCCGAACTGCCGAGACGACCTTTGATTTAGGTCAAGCTTTCCGAACAAGAGTCAGGGCCCTAGGTTGGCGAGACGAGCCGTTGTCGTGCGCACACACTGACGGGTGTTCAGATGATCACGATTCCAGAACTGTTGGCGCAGACTTTATCATCGTTCCTGACCTCTGATACGCGAGATAGGTTTGGTTCCTCGCATGCCCGCCTGACCGAAGTGCTTCCGTTTGCAGCCAGACTTACGTTGGAATGCATCGGCAACAGCGACGCCCTTTATCACGACATTGAACATACTATGCTTGTTACTCTTGCGGGGCACGATATCCTAATGGGACGAATGTTGTTGCTGCCGACAACAGCCGTAGACTACGCAAGTTTCATCCTGGCGTGCCTCACCCACGATATCGGCTACGTGCGCGGGATCGTTCAAGGAGATAGCGACGACTCCTATGTCGCAGATCTGACCGGCCGTACAATTCGTCTCCCAAGAGGGGCGTCGGACGCCTCGCTCGGACCCTATCATGTGGACCGCTCAAAGCTGTTCGCCTCCGAGCGCTTCGATGGTATCGACGAGGTCGATGCAAGCCGAATTGCCCGAGCCATAGAATTCACGCGCTTTCCTTACACGGATTCTTCAAACGACGAACTGATCGAAGAGGAAGGTATGCTCCTGCGCGCTGCTGATCTTATCGGTCAGCTTGGCGATCCCAACTATCTGAGAAAATCAAATGCGCTGTTCTACGAGTTTGAGGAAGTCGGGTTGAACAAGAAGCTCGGCTACGAAACGCCTGCCGATGTCGTCTACAAGTACCCGCAGTTCTATTGGAACAATGTCGCCCCGCAGATTCAGAGCGCCATACGCTATCTCAACATCACCTCGAGCGGACGGCAATGGATAGCGAATCTCTATAGCAACGTTTTCCGAGCTGAACGTGAACCCGGCTTATCCGGGCCGCAGCCGTGACTGCGCTATCATCCAGATTTTAGGAAGCTAGGTCTTTCGGGCAAGACTGTTGGTACGTTCGCGCGCATTGTCTGCGTCGCGTCCAAGCACTTCTGCATGGGTCTGCGTGGCCGAACGTCGACCTTGCCGGGAGGGCAGGTCTTGGCGCACGGCGGGCATTGGTCGACGCCCGTGGCAAAGGTAGCACGGCTCCGCCTCACACGCAGGCGTTGATGGAACCGAAGCTCGGCCCGCGTTGTTCGCCGGCCGGACCAATTCGTCCCGCGATGTGGGCGACAGAGAAGCCCTCGTATACGTAAGTATAGTCGTCACAAGGCATATTCCTGAAGGATCATTGGCCACTGCGAGGCCAGGTTCGACCCGCCGTGCGTCTTTAGCGATCGCCGGGGCTATCTGCCGCTCCGGGACGATGGACAGCCCCGCTATCCGATGCGAGAAAGAAATAAGTCGATTTGATCCATCGCTCTTCAAGAGTCGATTATGCAAGATCCGGTTCAAGTGCCGTCGGTCGCGCTCGATTCGAATGAGCGCAAGCGCTCCGAGGAGGCGCTGCGCGAGAGCGAGGAGCGCTTTCGCACATTGGTGCAATTCTCCTTCGATGTGTACTGGGAAACCGACTCGCAGCATCGCTTCATCCGCCAGGAGTTCGCCGAGACGCTTGCCGAGCCGCCGGTCGCCGAGATCGGCAGGACGCGGTGGGAGGTGCCATCCCTGGAGCCTGATGCAGAGGGCTGGCGCAAGCATCGGGAGATGCTCGATGCCCACCTCCCGTTCCGCGATTTCGAGCACGCGCGGCCGACGCCCGATGGCGGCAAGCGCTACGTGTCCGTCTCCGGGCTGCCCGTCTTTGACGAGACGGGGGGCTTTATCGGCTACCGCGGAGTGGGGCGCCACATCACGGAGCGCAAGCGCGCCGAACAGGCGCTGATCGAAAGCGAGGCCCGTTTCCGTACCTTCGTGGACCACGCGACCGACACGTTCATGCTCCACTGTGAAGACGGTCGCGTGCTCGACGTGAACCGACATGCTTGCGATAGCCTGGGCTACAGCCGGGGCGAACTGGTGGGGGTAACTGCGTCCTTCTTCGATCTGGAGATGGATGAAGCGACCTGGCGGATCAACCGCGACCGCCTCAAGGCCGGCGGCATCGCTACGCTGGAGAGTCGCTATCGCCGAAAGGACGGCACCGTGTTTCCCGTCGAAGTTCGCATGCGTGAATTTTGCGAAGGCGGTCGGCGACGGATCATTTGTCTGAGCCGCGACATCACCGAGCGCAAGCGAGCCGCCGAGACGTTCCGCGAGATGCAGGCGGAACTGACGCACGCCAATCGCGCGGCGGCGATGGGCCAGGTCACGGCTTCGGTGACACACGAATTAAGCCAGCCGATTACCGCGATGCTCTGCAACGCGGAAGCCGCATTGAACTGGCTGGGATCTCAATCCCCGAATTTCGAGAAGGCACGGCAGGCGCTCGCATCCATTGTCGCAGACGCCAAGCGGGGCGGCGAGATCATCGGTTGGATCCGTTCGCTGATCAAGAAGACGCCGGCGCCGAAAGAGACCATCGACGTCAATGGCGCGATCCTGGACGTGATCACCATAGCCCGGAGCGAGTTGTTCAAGCATGGTGTCCTGATCCAGACCGACCTTGCCCCTGGCTTGCCGCTCGTGGAGGGCTATCGCGTCCAGCTGCAACAGGTTGTTC
The DNA here is from genome assembly GCF_059803455.1 of Bradyrhizobium sp. UFLA05-108. Taxonomy (NCBI): domain Bacteria; kingdom Pseudomonadati; phylum Pseudomonadota; class Alphaproteobacteria; order Hyphomicrobiales; family Nitrobacteraceae; genus Bradyrhizobium; species Bradyrhizobium sp. UFLA05-108. The sequence continues at coordinate 5,865 of NZ_JBANAZ010000013.1, forward strand.
TCAATCTAATCCTGAACGCGATCGAGGCGATGAATTGCATCGACGTGCGGGAGCTCCGGATCAGCACGGCCGCAGATGCCTCAAATCGCGTTGTCGTCTCCGTGCGGGACAACGGCCCCGGACTTGACCTGGCCATGGTCGACCGCCTGTTCGAGCCCTTCTACACCACCAAGCCGGGCGGCACCGGAATGGGCCTGTCGATCTGCCAATCGATCATCGAGGCGCACGGAGGACGACTTTGGACCGGTGCGAATGAACCACGGGGCGCCGTGTTTCAGTTCAATCTGCCTTCGCAACACGGGTGATACGCGACATTTGCCAGTGATCTCGAAACACGCTGCGAGCGTCGCCTGGATGCCGCAGCGTGCGCGGCCGCAAATCCGTAGCATCGTGGGTGTCGAGAACGCCACCTGATAGAGAGGGTGGATCGCCAGCGATGACGCGCTCGTGCCGACGCCGATCGCGGCTGCCCCCCATCCCAGCGCGTCGTGCTGCAAGCCGAGAAAGACAGTTCTTCGATCAGGTCGGAAGCATTTTTTCCGGGACATTCGCCGGTGATTTCGGCAAAGATTGTCCCTTGCGAAAGCCTCGAGATCATCGACCTGCTGTGGACCATAACCCCAATGACGACCGACAAGTCGAGGACGAACGTCGCGGCCTATTGGGGCTCGCGGCGATGGCCCTCGTCATAGGAGCGGCCACTGGATGTGTTGGGGCTATTTTCCGGCTTCTGCTCGCGCATGCCGATCGTCTGCGCGATGCGATGATCGCCTGGGCCTATGGCCAAGGGATCTGGGGATTTTTGATCGTCGTCGGCGCGTGCGCTCTCGCAACCCTGGTTGCCGCGTGGATGGTGAGGCAGTTCTCGCCACACGCTTCGGGCAGCGGCATTCCGCATGTCGAAGCCGTCCTGCACGAAGAGATTCCGCCGGCTCGGTTTGGTCTGGTGCCGGTGAAATTTGTCGGGGGGATACTGGCGATCGGCTCCGGGCTGGCACTGGGCCGCGAGGGGCCGACCGTACAGATGGGCGCTGGCATCGCGGTTTTCGCTGCGCGAGTCTGCCGGCTCTGCTGGGCGGACTCCCGCGTGCTGCTGGCGGCCGGCGCTGGCGCCGGCCTTGCAACGGCCTTTAATGCGCCGATTGCCGGGCTCGTGTTTGTGCTGGAGGAGTTGGTGCAGAGGATCGAACACCGTGTTGCCATCGCCGCACTTGCAGCGCTGGCAACGGCGATCCCGGTCGCAAGGCTGCTTCTCGGTGACGCGCCCGACTTCCAGATCGGGCCGCTGGGCTACCCCAGCCCAGAGTCCGCCCCGCTGTTCTTTACCCTGGGTGGCGTCGCGGGCCTGCTGGCCGTCGCATACAATCGCACGCTGCTCGCGACCATCGCAGTTCGGGACCAATTCGGACGGCTACCGATCGAGCTCCGCGCCGGATTGATTGGCGCAAGCGTGGGCCTATTGGCCTGGTTCGCGCCCGAGCTGGTCGGTGGCGGAGATCAGATCACGCAGCGCACGCTGATTGGCCACGAGAGCGTGGGGATCCTCGGCTTCGCATTCCTGATCCGGTTCGGGCTCAGTGCTCTCTCATACGCCGCCGGCACTCCCGGCGGACTGTTCGCACCCTTGCTCGTGCTGGGAGCTCAGTCTGGGCAGCTGTTCGGAGCGGCTTGCCGTTTTGCATTCCCAACGTTCGCCATCCAGCCGGAAGCATTTGCATTGGTGGGCATGGCCGCTTTCTTCACCGGCGTGGTGCGTGCGCCGGTGACAGGCATCGTTCTCGTCGCCGAAATGACCGGTAACGTGACAATGCTGCTGCCGATGCTGGGCGCCTGCTTCATGGCGATGTTGCTACCCATGCTGCTGGGCAATGCACCGATCTACGATTCCCTGCGTGAGCATACGCTGCGTTTGGAGCGGCAAATCAGACAGAGACGAGGGCTGAAGGCTGACCAGACGTCGACAAAGGCGTAGAGCACCCGATGCCCGCTGATTGCCCGGGTTCGAAGCCGTGATTGCGAGCCTTGGGGCTCACTTCGGAAACAGCCTGTCCCGGATGTAGCGCGACGTCGGTGTTAATCTGAGCCCTCGCGGCTTGCACCAGGCCGCCTTGTCGATCTCCTTCTTGTCTCCGATCTTCAGCCCGCCGGAAGCATTCTTCGTCAGGAAAATCGCATCGCTCATCTTCCGTCCGGATCGGCGGTTTTTCCGCTTCACTTCTCTCCAGAGCTTCAAAGGGCCGGGCTTCAGGTTCGGCAATTCTTCCCTGATCTCGCGGCGTAGGCACTTCCTGTCACTCTCGCCTGCACGCCTGCGGCCGCCCGGAAACATCCAGCGCTTATCGCGCCGTCGTCTGACCAGGAGCACGCGTCCCTTCTTTGCCACAACGAGTTTCGAGGACTTTGCCATAATCCCTGCGAATCGATTTCCCCAATGGGCAGCAGTCTAGACCAGTCGGTTCGGCCTACAATAACGGGCGCCGCGTTTGCGACCCTGCTGGCCGGAGCGCGACCAAGTTTGCCCCTGCCGCTCTCGATACACCAGCAGCGCATCACGATCGTCCCCGAACTTCACTTCTCAAATCGGCCGGGACCCTCCATTGTGCCGGTCCGAAATGAATAGAAGTGGAACAGAACCAATGCCGGACAAGTTCTCGCGTCGCCAGTTTGCGAGGATCGCGGGGCTGTCCGCAGCGGGGATTGCGGCCCCCGGACAATCCGTCGAGGCGAAGCCGGGAGCGGCGCCACGCCCGGCGGGAGGCTTTCCGCCGGGCTTCCTCTGGGGCACTGCGACCTCGTCCTACCAGGTCGAGGGTGCCGTCACCGAAGATGGGCGAGGGGCCTCGATCTGGGACACGTTTACGCGGGTGGCTGGCAAGATCGAGGACGGAACCAATGGTGACCGGGCCAACGAGCACTACCATCGCTACAAGGACGACATCGCGCTGATCAAGGAGCTCGGCTGCAAGGCCTATCGCTTCTCGGTCGCATGGCCGCGGGTGTTTCCCGACGGCGACGGCAAGCCGAACCCGAAGGGGCTCGACTTCTATAATCGCCTGATCGACGAGCTCCTCAAGAACGGCATCGAGCCGTGGCTCACTCTCTATCATTGGGATCTGCCGCAATCGCTGCAAGATCGTTTCGGCGGCTGGCGCTCGGCCGAGACCTGCAAGGCGTTCGGGGACTACGCAGCCCATGTCGCGCGATACCTGACCGATCGCGTCAAGAACGTGTTCACTCTGAACGAGAGCGGCCGGTTCGTCTATTTCGGCTATGGCATCGGCATCGACGCGCCGGGGCTGACGCTGTCGCAAGCCGAGGTGAACCAGGTCAGGCACAACACCGCGCTGGCGCATGGTCTCGCGGTGCAGGCGGTTCGCAGCTCCGGCCGCCGCGGCACGAGGGTGGGGCCGGCGGAGAACATCGATGCCTGCATTCCCGCGATCGACACGCCGGAGAACGTCCGGGCCACCGAGATCGCGCTGCGCGAGCTGAACGCGAGCTATCTCAACGTGATCATGGAGGGCAAGTACACCGACGCCTTCCTGCAATTCGCGGGGCCCAACGCGCCGAAATACACCGATGCAGAGCTGAAGATCATCTCCTCACCGATCGACTTCCTTGGTCTCAACATCTATGCGCCGCAGCATTATGTCGTGGCCTCCGACAAGGGCGCCGGCTTCTCGCTGCTGCCGATCCCAAAATCGTTTCCGCACATGAATTCGGACTGGCTGCGTGTCGGCCCCGAGACAATCTACTGGGTACCGAAGTTAGCTGCGAAGATATGGAAGACGGGCGCGATCTATATCAGCGAGAACGGCGCCTCCGGCGACGACCAGGTCACGCCCGACGGCAAGATCTTCGACACCGACCGCATCATGTATTTGCGCAACTATCTCGCCCAGCTCGAGCGCGCGACGGCGGAGGGCGTGCCGGTCCGCGGCTATTTCCTGTGGAGCCTGATGGACAATTTCGAGTGGGTCTACGGGCTCAACAAGCGCTTCGGGCTCTATCACGTGAACTTCGACACCCAGGTCCGCACGCCAAAACTCAGCGCGAGCTTCTACCGCAACGTGATCGCAAAGAACGCAGCGGGGGTGTGAGGGGTCTTTGCCCAAGGCGGTCGCGTAGGCTCGGCCGCATGGTTCGAGCCGCGCCGCGAGCGGCGCTCCTCCGCATGAGGGTCCAGGATTTCGCCGCGATACCAGACCTCATCCTGAAGAGCCCGCCAAAGGTGCACGTCTCGAAGGATGGCGGCAAAGCGACTTTCTCACCGCATTGCCCGGCCATCGCTTGTTGCCTTCGATTTGTTTCGACGAATCAAATGGTTTCGCGGAACGGCCGTGTGTCGTCCGGCAGCCACGCTTCTACTTTGCATGGGGTTGTTTTTCAGCTTTTTGCAAAGAGGCGGCGCCGACCTGCGCATTGACTCCGCTCGCCCCCTGATTCAAAACCGCCGCAACAGCCAAGAACAAGAGGATAACGCCATGGTGGACGCGCTGATCATCGATGCCTGTCGGACGCCGCGCGGGGTGGGCAAGGCCGGCAAGGGGGCGCTGTCGGGCATTCATCCACAGCAACTGGGTGCGACCGTGCTGCGCGCGCTCGCCGATCGGACCGGCATCGACACCGCGGATGTCGACGACATCGTCTGGGGCTGTAGCGCGCAGGTCGCGACGCAAAGCGGAGACCTCGGGCGGATGTCGGCGCTCGATGCCGGCTATGACGTGCGCGCCAGCGCCGTCACGCTCGACCGCTTCTGCGGCTCCGGCATCACCAGCGTCAACATGGCGGCGGCTTCCATTATGTCCGGCGCAGAGGATCTCGTGATCGCTGGCGGCTGCGAGATGATGTCGATGGAGGGACGGCGCGGCGGCGGTCCGATGATGATGGATTCCGGCAATCTGCGTCTGCGCGCAAGGCATCCGCAGTCGCATCAGGGCGTCTGCGCGGATGCGATCGCAACCATGGAAGGCATCACGCGAAGGGATGTCGATGCGCTCGGGCTGGAGAGCCAGAAGCGCGCGGCGCATGCGATGGCCAATGGGCACTTCAAGAAGGGCCTGGTGCCGGTCTACCGCGAGGACGGCAGCCTCGCGCTCGATCACGAGGAGTATCCGCGGCCGCAGACCACGATGGAGGGACTTAGCAGCCTCAAGCCTGCATTTCCCGCGATTGCCGACTATGCGCTCGACGACAAGGGGACGACCTATCGCGGCCTGATCCTGCAACAATATCCAGATCTCAAAATCGACTTCGTGCACCATGCCGGCAACTCGTCCGGTGTCGTCGATGGCGCCGCCGCGATCCTGCTGGCCTCGCCGACCTATGCCAAGACGCATGGGCTGAAGCCTCGTGCCCGCGTGGTCGCGATGGCGAATATGGGGGACTCGCCGACCCTGATGCTGAACGCGCCGGTGCCGGCGACCCGCAAGGTGTTGGCCAAGGCCGGGCTTGGCATCGACGACATCGATCTGTTCGAGATCAACGAGGCATTTGCAGTGGTTGCGGAAAAATACATCCGCGATCTCAAGCTCGACCGCGCCAAGGTCAACGTCAATGGCGGCTCGATCGCGCTCGGCCATCCCATCGGCGCCACCGGCTCGATCCTGATCGGCACCATCCTCGACGAGCTCGAGCGGCGGGACCTGAAGCGCGGCCTGGTCACCATGTGCGCCGCCGGCGGAATGGCGCCCGCGGTGATCATCGAGCGGGTTTAGCCTTCTTTTATAGGGTGAATCGCGCTCCTTCTTGCACAAAGAGGGCGGTCGTCGCTTGTCGAGAGCATGGAATCAGCTTTAGCAAGGGCGTCGCGGGCCTTTGAAATAAGGTAAAAAGCGCTGTTTTGGCTGCCACCTGCTCTGGAAGTGGCTAAAAAGCAGGGTTTTTTGTCACAGCGGGACAAAAAAGCCCGTATTTTCGCGACAAAACTGTGCAGAAGGCTATAGGCCTTCAACGGTTGGTCTAATATGCAACCGGCAACGAATCAGAGGAGACACGATGCCAACCCAACTGTCCAAATCGCAACTGATCGAAAAGATCGCGACTGCCACCGAGCTTTCCAAGCGCGACGTCAAGAACGTCATGGAGACCTTGACGGATGTCGGCCACAAGGAGCTCAAGAAGAACGGCCTCTTCCTGGTGCCGGGCTTCGCCAAGTTCGTGGTCATCAAGAAGCCCGCGACCAAGGCGCGCAAGGGCACCAACCCGTTCACGGGTGAAGAGATGATGTTCAAGGCCAAGCCGGCCCGGAAGATCGTCCGCGCACGGCCCGTGAAGGCCGCCAAGGACGCCGTGGCCTAACGGCTAAAAGCAAAGGCCCCCTCCACAAGAGGGGGCCTTTTGTTTTTTAGGTGCCGCAGGGGCGAGGCGGAGGGGTCAGCCCCTGCGGTATCTGGCTTTGACCCGAACGGGCTGAAGCCGACCGCGCGACGCAGGGATCTGCTCCCGGAGCCGGCCGATCGTACGATCGAGCCATTGCCGCAACCGCTGCACCGTCCGTCTGGTCTTTGTTCTTTTCAACGCCATCGTCATCACCGTTCTCACTCCGCTGCCTCGACCTGTGCTTTGGCTGGGTCAAGCGCTTCGGCGACTGCCTCGTCGACCCGCTCGAGCCAGATGAATTCCAGGCTCTCGCGCGCGCTCTTCGGGATGTCATCGAAATCCCGCTTGTTGCGCGCCGGTAGCATCACCCGCTTCAGGCCTGCCGCTGCGGCCGCCACGACCTTCTCCTTGATGCCGCCGACGGGGAGCACCAAGCCGCGCAAGGAAATCTCGCCGGTCATGGCGGTGTCGTTGCGCACGGTGCGGTTGGTCAGCAGCGAAGTCAGCGCCGTGAACATCGCAACGCCTGCGCTCGGGCCGTCCTTCGGGGTGGCGCCCGCCGGGACGTGAACATGGATGTCGCTCTTCTCGAACAGCGCCGGATCAATGCCGAGCTGGGTCGCGCGGCTCTTCACCAGCGTCAGCGCAGCCTGCACGCTCTCGCGCATGACGTCGCCGAGCTGGCCGGTCAGGATCAGGCTGCCCCTGCCGGGCACGCGCGTCGCCTCGATGAACAGGATGTCGCCGCCGACCGGCGTCCAGGCAAGCCCCGTGGCAACGCCGGGCACACTGGTGCGCAGCGCAATCTCGCCCTCGAAGCGTGGCTGGCCGAGCACGTTCGTGATGTCCTTCGGCGTGACCACGACCTTGGTCGCGGTGCCCTCGGCAATCTGCACCGCCGCATGCCGAAACACCTTTCCGATCTCGCGCTCCAGCCAGCGCACACCGGCCTCGCGCGTGTAGCCCTTGACGATCAGCTTCAACGCCTCCGGCTCGATCTCGGCCTGTTCTGTCGTCAGGCCATTGGCCTCGAGCTGACGCCGCACCAGATAGCGCGTGGCGATCTCGAGCTTCTCGTCCTCGGTGTAGCCGGCAAGACTGATCAGCTCCATGCGGTCGAGTAGCGGTCCCGGGATCGAGTCCAGCATGTTGGCAGTGGCGATGAAGACCACGCGCGAGAGGTCGAAGGGCACGCCGAGATAGTTGTCCCGGAACGTGCCGTTCTGCTCGGGATCGAGCACCTCCAGCATTGCGGCCGACGGATCGCCCTGCACGCCGCGGCCCATTTTGTCGATCTCGTCCAGCATCATCACGCAGTTCCGGCTACCTGCCTTCTTGATGCCTTGGATGATGTTGCCGGGCAGCGCGCCGATATAGGTGCGCCGGTGGCCGCGGATCTCGGCCTCGTCGTGCACGCCGCCGAGACTGACGCGCACGAACGGGCGATCCATGGCGCGCGCGATGGACTGGCCGAGCGAGGTCTTGCCGACGCCGGGCGGGCCGACGAAGCACAGGATCGGCGCCTTGCCCTGTGGCGCGAGCTTGCGTACCGCGAGATACTCGATGATGCGGCTCTTGATCTTCTCCAGGCCATAGTGGTCTGCGTCGAGGATGCGGCGCGCCTCCGCGATGTCGATCGGCTTTTCCTCGGGCAGCGCCCAGGGCAGTTCGATCAGCCAGTCCAGATAAGTGCGGACCATGCCGGCTTCACCGGCCGCTTCCGGCATGCGCTCATAGCGGCGCAGCTCCTTCTTCGCATGCGCTTCTGCCTCCGGCGGCATTTTTGCTTTCGCGATGGCCTCGGTCAGCTCGGCGACCTCGGCCGCCTTGCCGTCGCCTTCGCCGAGCTGGCGTTGGATGGTCGCCATCTGCTGGCGCAGAATCGCCTCGCGCTGGCGCTCGTCGAAGGCCGCCTTGGTCTGCTGGCCGATTTCGTTGGAGATGCGCAAGACCTCCAGCCGCTCTGCGAGCCGCTTCGACACCTTGTCCATGCGGACCGAGAGATCGATCGTCTCAAGGACCTCCTGCTTGTCCTGTGGTTTGATGTCCATATAGGCGGTGGCGAGATCGGCCAGCGCGCCAGGCGCTGTCGTGCCCTGGAACATCGCCACAAGCTCTGGCGGCACCTGCGGTAGAAGCTGGATCGCCTCGATCGCCTGGCGCTGCAGGTTGAGAAAGCGCGCCTCGATCTCCGGCGAGGTCGTGCTCGGCTCCGGAATCTGCTGCACGCGCGCGGCCGGGAACGGCGTTCCCGGCAGGAAGTCGAGGATACGCGCGCGCTGCACGCCCTGGCAGACGATATGATGGGTCTCGTCAGGCGCGGTGATGTAGCGCACGATGTTGGCGATGGTTACGATCCGGTAGAGATCGTCCGGCGCGGGGTCGTCGATGTCGCCGTTGCGCTGGAGCACGATGCCGATCGGCCGCTGCTCGCGCAGCGCCTGCTGCGCGGCGGCAATCGACTTCGGCCGCGCGATCGCGATCGGCGCGATCACGCCGGGAAACAGCACCATGTTGCGGACGGGGATGACGATCAGCGCGTCGTCCGGAATCTTGGCGGCTTCGGTGGTCACAGTGGTTTCGGTCTGTTCGTTGGCCATGGTCGACCTCAGGCGGATTTGGCGAGGCGCAGCGCGACACAGCCGTCCATCACGAAGCGGCTGATGGCATAGCGTCCGACTGGCAGGGCAATGCGGCGCTCGAAACGCCCCTGTGGCAGCTCGAGCCGATGGATGCGGGCATTGCGCAGCTCCGGTGGCAGCGTGCGCCGGCCGGAGATGACGAGCACGCCGTCATGGATCACCGTTTCGACATTGTCGGGATCGACGCCGGGAAGGGCGACCAGGATCAGGAGCTCCCGATCGGTCTCCAGCACGTCGATCGGCGGCTCCCAGCAGGACTCCTGGCGACCGAACTGTTGGCGCAATCGCTCGCCGCGATTGAACTGCTCCAGGGCTTCGGAAAGCATCCAGTCGAGGGGGTTTTTAGGTTGCATGGCGCGGGCTCTGGAATTGGAAAGCCTGCATATGGTGCTGGTTCCGGGGAAATCCAGCACCAGCCTGCCAGGTTGACTGGGCGGCCAAGCGGCCTGTGCTGCCCGTTCAAATGCTCCGGCGCCGTTGCATCGCACACGGCGCCGTCTGTTGCCAATTTGCCTGGCCGCCGCGGGCAGCCTCTAGGCCGCCGCCCGGTACTGCTCTTCGGCTTCGAGGTTGATCACGGAGGTCGCAAGCTCGGTCAGCGTATGGTCGGTCGCTTCCTCTTCGTCCAGCGTCTGCTGGAGCAGGCGTGCCGCGTCCTGCATGCCGAGTTCCTCGGCCCAGGTGCGTAGCGTACCGTAGCGGGAGATCTCGTAGTGCTCGACGGCTTGCGCTGCCGCGAGCAGCCCCGCATCGAGAGCCGGCGCGCCCTTGAACTCCTTCATGATCTCCGCGCCTTCGTCCGCGATACCGTTGATGGCTTCGCAAGGTTTGCCGCGCGCGGGCTTGCCCAGCATCTTGAACACCTGGTCGAGGCGCTTCACCTGGCCTTGCGTCTCCTTGAGGTGTTTGTTGAAGGCGGCGGCGAGATCCTTTGAATGCGCTGCCTTCGCCATCTTCGGCAATGTCTTGATGATCTTGTTCTCGGCGAAATAGATATCCTTCAGCGTTTCGAGAAACAGGTCGTTCAGCGTCTTTGGCGTCGGGCGTGCGCGCCGCGCCTTCGATGTCCTCGTTGCTCGTTTCTTTGCTCGTTTGACCATGGATCCTCCTCTTGAGGTCGACGGGAAGGCGTCTGCTTCCTCAATCCTCAGGCGATCAAGACATGAGGCTGGCCCAAAGTTCCAATCGGCGCGACGAGGCGGCGATCCGCCAGGAGCATGCCGATCGCGCTGTTGCTCATGATCGACTCCTCTGGTTTTCAAGCTGGCGTTGGTGGGCTAAGTCGGTTCCGACAGTCATCGTTCTACGGGAGACGCTGCCGCGCATGCTCGATCTTGCCCTGTCGGCGTTTGTCACCCTGCTGCTGGTGGTCGATCCCGTCGGCCTCGTGCCGGCCTTCCTGGCCGCGACCGCCGGCATGCCGGAAGCGGTCAAGCGCACCGTCGCCTGGCGTGCGCCGCTGATCGCGGCTTCGATCCTGGTCGTGATCGCGCTGATCGGAAACTGGCTGTTGCGCCAACTCGGGATCGGCATCCCGGCGTTCCAGATCGCCGGCGGGCTGCTGCTGTTCGGCGTGTCCTACCGCATGATCTTCGGCGACCGGCCGCAGCGTGAGGCGCGCGAGGCCGACAAGGCGCTGTCCGAGCATGCCTCCGACGTTGCGGTGTTTCCGCTGGCGATCCCCATGATGGCCGGCCCCGGCGCGATCGCGACCACGCTGCTGCTCTCGGGCGACGCCGGCAACGCCGCCCGGCTCGGCATCAACATCGCGGTCATCCTCTTGGTCTGCCTGCTCTGCATGATCTCTTTTGCCGCTTCGACCCTGATCGCGCGCACGTTGGGGCGGACCGGCAACGCCGTACTCTCGCGCCTGCTCGGCATCCTGCTTGCGGCCTATTCGGTGCAGTTCGTCCTGAACGGCATCGCCACGGTCCGCGCCAGCCTGCCGTGAGATCAATGTGTTGATTTTGTTGCAATTTTCTTGCAGCTCCCGAGCCGGACATGCCATCGTCGGCTTTCTCTTGCGCAGCCTCATGGCTTTGACGTAACTCGGATCGATAAGAGCGCGGAACGCGCGCATCGCCAGGACGCCGATCCCGATGACAACACAGCGCATGGCCGGCGACGGCATGGCCGCAGAATAGAAGAGCCTCGCCGGTGTTCGCGCGGATCAGGCACATCGTCGATCGCAAGAGATCGCACAAGGGATCGAACAAGGCATCGAACCGGATGCTGGTCCGCATCCGCGCCCTCCTGCGCAGCAATGAATTCTACCTGATCCCGCTCGCGCTTCTGATCGGCATCGCCACCGGCGGCGTCGTGACGCTGATGGCCGAGATCGCGCAGATCGCCCACGTCCTGATCTTCGGCATTCCCGTCGACGTGCGGCTGTCCGCCAACGCCTATGTCAACCCGTGGGCGGCGCTGAGCGCGCCCGCCCTTGGTGGCTTGGCGCTCGGGATGATGGAATGGTCGCGGCGGCGGCTGAAGATCTCCAGTGCCGTCGACCCGATCGAGGCCAACGCGCTGCGCGGCGGCAATCTGTCCCTGCGCGACAGCGTGGTGGTCTCGAGCCAGACGCTGATCTCCAACGGCTGCGGCGCCTCCGTCGGCCTCGAGGCCGGCTATACCCAGATCGGCTCCGGCATCGCCTCGCTGCTCGGTCAGTTCTTCAACCTTCGACGCAACGATCTCCGCCTGATCGTCGGCTGCGGCGCCGCGGCTGCGATCGCCGCCGCCTTCGGCGCACCGATCACCGGCGCGTTCTATGCCTGCGAGTTGATCGTCGGCGTCTATGCGGTCGGCAGCGCCGCTCCGATCCTGGCAGCCTCGCTCGCCGGCGCGTTGACCGCGCAGTGGCTCGGCGGCGCGCCGTACTCGATCGAGATACCGAAGGTGAGCACGGTCGGCATTGAGCAATATCTGGCGCTGATCGGGCTCGCGCTCGTCACCGGCGGCGTGGGCATAGCCGTGATGCGCTCGTCCTCGACGTTCGAGCGCCTGTTCGCTTGGCTACCGGTCTGGCTGCGCCCGGTAATCGGCGGCCTCATCGTCGGCTCCTTCGCGGTCGCCACCCCGCAGGTGCTGGCGGCCGGCCACGGCGCGATGGTGCTCGATCTGTTTCACGACATGACGATCGGCCTGATCGCGCTGATCATCGCCCTGAAGCTGACAGCCTGTCTGATCTCGCTCGCATCGGGCTTCCGCGGCGGCCTATTCTTCGCCTCGCTGTTCGTCGGCAGCCTGATCGGAAAATTCTTCGCCGCCGTGCTCTTGCTGATCAGCCCCAGTTTCGCGATCGATCCGCTGGTTGCGATGCTCACTGGCATGGCGACGCTCGGGGTCGCCATCGTCGGCGGTCCCCTGACGATGTCGTTCCTGGTGCTGGAGATGACGCGCAATGTCGACGTCACTGCCGTGGTGCTCGCGGGCTGTATCGTGACCTCGATCTGCGTACGCTTCATGTTCGGCCATTCGTTCTCGACCTGGCGCCTGCATTTGCGCGGCGAGACCATCCGCAGTGCCAATGACGTCGGCTGGCTGCGAAACCTCACGGTCGAGCGGATGATGCGCAGCGATGTCGGCAAGGTGCCGTCCTCGACGACGATTGCCGCCACACGGCGCGAATTCGCACTGGGCTCGCGGCCGGGCATCGTCGTCGTCAACAACGCCGACGAATATGTCGGCCTCGTCATGTTGCCCGACCTGTTCTCCAGCGACCTCGACACCATCGCCGACGACATCCAGGTAATCGAGCTCGCCCGCTACACCGACATCGTGCTGATCCCGGAAATGAACATAAAAAGCGCGATGGCGGTGTTCGACGAGGCCGAGGCGGAGATGCTCGCGGTGGTCGAATCCGCCGATAGCCGCAAGGTGATCGGCTTCCTCACAGAGACCTTCGCCCGCCGCCGCTATGTCGAGGAGATCGACAAGGCCACGCGCGGCGTGCTGGGCGCGTTGTCGTAGCGCGTAGCGGTATTGGAGGAGGGGTGCCCGCGGCGTTCGTCTCGACCCGGCCCCACACTTTCCATGATGGGGTCTTGCTTTAGACAAACCGCGTCGGCGATGATCAGCCAAGCGGAAATGCGAAGAACGTCCTTCGGGGCGACATTGGGCTGGGGTAGGAGCGCCAATGAATTCCGTGTCAAACCCGACACAAGCCGAGCCACATTTTGCGCTGTCCGCGCGAATGGACCAAGAGCTCACGCATACGTACGAGAAGATCAGAAGCGTGGATGAAGAGATCGCGCGGGCCAGCGAGCAGCTTTCCAGGCTGGAGCGCGAGGAGCGCGATGACATGCGCAGCCGCCCGTCGCGCCGCCGGCCAGTGCTTCGCGGCCTGGTCGGCCTCGTGCTGGCCGCGGGTATTGGCACCGCGGCCCTGGTCTCGCAATCACCCCACGGTGATCAACTCAGGCAGGTGGTCGCCGGCTGGGCACCGCTGCATGCTGCACTGTCATCACCCTCGCAAGCAGAGCCCGTGCTTGCCGCGCAGCCCGGCCCGCCGGCTGTTCAGCTGGCCCAGGCATCGCCCGCATCGCCGCAACCGGAGCCTCCCGCTCAGGCCGTCCCGGAGGCGGTCGCGCCGACCGTGACCGCGCTTCCTCCGCAGGTGACGGAATTGCTCGAGAAGATGGCGAGCGATCTCGCCAACGTGCAGCAGGGTATCGAGCAGCTCAAGGCAAGCCAGGCCCAATTGAAAGCGAACCAGGAGCAAATGTCGGCCGACAGCCTCAGGGTTGCCGACGAGTTGAAAGCGAGCCAGGAGCAAATGGCGCGTCTTGTCGCCAAAACGCCCGATACCAGGACGCCGGTCAATGCGCCTGACCAGGCGGCGGGAAAGACTGTTCACCAGGCGTCCGATTCGAACACGCGCCCGAAGACGGCCGCTGCTGCCGTGCCTCCGCCGCACCCGGCTCCGGCTTCGTCACGCAAGCCGGCCCAGGCCGCTACCACCCCGCCTGCGGCTGCCCGGCGGCCGTCTCCAGTGCAACTGGAGTCCGCACAACAATAGTCGTCGGGACGGCTGTTTATCTCGGCCCTCGTACGCCGTCCTTGGGGATCGAGGGCCGATCTCACTCCAGTCGGTCGACCTGGCGAAGGATTGGGAACAGCTTCATCCACAACAGCGCCACTGCGATGGTGCCGATGCCGCCGAGCAATGCAGCCGGCATCGCGACCGAGCAGGGCAGCGACCATGCCGCTCTCGAATTCGCCGAGCTGGTTCGAGGCGTTGATGAAGAGGAAGTTGACGGCGCCGACGCGGCCGCGCATTGCATCGGGTGTCGCGAGCTGTACCAGCGCGACGCGGACGATGACGCTGATCGTGTCGGCCGCGCCCATGGCCATCAGCGCAGCGATCGACAGCCACACGGTTTGCGACAGCGCGAAGACGGTGGTGGCTAGCCCGAACGCAATCACCGCCTGGAACATCCGCAGGCCCGCGCGACGCGCGATCGGATAGCGCGCGATCACCGCCGTCATCAGAAGCGCGCCGGCGGCGGGCGCTGCCCGCATCACGCCGAGCGCCCACGGGCCGGCATGCAGAATGTCCTTGGCATAGATCGGAAGCAGCGCGGTCGCGCCGCCGAGCAGCACGGCGAACAGATCGAGCGAGATCGTGCGAGGATCGCGGGATTGCTGCGCACGAACGAGCATTCCGGCCAGCAGCGAGCATAGCGCCATGATGCCGGAGGGCGCGCCCGGCGCGAGTGCGTAGGCGAGCCCTCCGAGCGCAGGACCCGTGATCGTGGCGAGGCTCTTCAGTGTTGAAATGATCGACACCACGGCCGTCATGAGGATGGAAAGCACCAATGGCATGACGACAGGCGCATAGCGCGCCGGCAGTTTGCGAACCGCAATCATCTGATCTCTTTGGGAAAAGGACGCGTCAGTCACGTTGAACCCTGAAAAATGCATCGATCCCGACCACGTCGGTTGATGCGTTGGTTCACGTGTAACGCTTGCGGCGCCGAAGAACAGCGCGCCGGTTTGATAACGGCTCCGCTGAAATCGATCAAGCCGGGTTTTGCCAGGCAGCTTTACAATCGTTCAAATTGGCGCGGCGGATTGCCGCGATCAGGCAACCACATCGCTGGGTTGTGGGTTATGTATCGTTTGCATATCTGCAAATTTGGTTCTTTGAGCGCGAACAGAGGATGCTCAGATGACGGATAAAGCCATGATGTCCTTGAAGAGCAGGAGCGTCCTGCTGGCCACGCTCGCTGGCCTCGTCCTTGTCGCGGCGCCGGCGGTGCCCTCGGCTGCCGAGTCACGCACGTCACTTTCGAAGGCTGCCACAGTGGCCCCGGCTTCCGCCGCTGCGACCGACTTCAGCGCCGCACGGCGCCGCTATTACCGTCGCGGACCGAGCGCCGCCGGCCTCGCCTTCATGGGCGCGGCGACCGGCATGATCGCGGGTGCGATCGCCGAGCAGCGCCGGCGGGACTACTATGAGAACAACTATTACTATGGCCCGGGTCCGTATTACGGCTCCGGCTATTACGGCGGCGGTCCTTATTATGGTGGTCCGCGCTACTATCAGCCGTACTGATCACAAGGGCCTGCCGCCAGAGCTCGCGTGGACAAGCGCGTCTCTAGCGGGGTAACAGGTTCGTCTTGGCGAGATCGAGGACTTCGTCGCCGCGGCCATTCATGACGGCACGCAGGACCCAGAGACTGAAGCCCCTGATCTGCTCCGGGGTGATGGTCGGCGGCATAGAGAGCTCCTGCTTGGCGGTGACCACATCCAGGAGTGCCGGTCCGTTATGCGTCAGGATCTCCTGCATCGCGCCCGGGAGCTCGCCCGGGTCCTCGACGCGACGACCCATGATGCCCATGGCGCGCGCCATCGCCGCAAAGTCGGGATTCTCCAGATCGACGTTGGTGTCGACGAAGCCTGCAGCCTTCATCTCGAGCGCGACGAAACCGAGGACGCCATTGTTGAAGACGACGACCTTCACAGGCAGCTTCATCTGGGTGAGCGTGATGAGGTCGCCCATCAGCATGGTGAAGCCGCCGTCGCCCGATAGCGAAATGACCTGACGTCCCGGCTGTGCCGCCTGCGCGCCGATCGCCTGCGGCATGGCGTTGGCCATGGAGCCGTGCACGAATGATCCGATCAGCCGGCGGCGTCCGTTCATCTGCACATAGCGGGCCGCCCAGACGGTCGGCGTGCCAACATCCGCGGTGAACACCGCATCGTCCGCCGCATGATCGCTGATGACCTTCGCGAGATATTGCGGATGGATCGGCTTCCGGCCCGGGGTGCCCTCCGCGAGCGCGTCGAGGCCCTCGCGCGCCTTCTTGTAATGCGCAATCGCATTGTCGAGGTGCCGCCGCTCGGTCTTGACCTTCAACAGCGGCAGCAGCGCCTCGATGGTCAGCCTGACGTCGCCGACCACGCCGAGGTCGAGCTTGCAGCGTCGGCCGAGATTTTCCGGCCTGATGTCGATTTGCGCGATTTGGCAGTCAGTCGGGAAGAACTGCTTGTAGGGGAAATCAGTGCCCAGCATCAGCAGCACGTCGCAGGCATGCATCGCTGCATAACCGGACGAGAAGCCGATGAAGCCGGTCATGCCGACGTCATAGGGATTGTCGTATTCGACATGCTCCTTGCCGCCGAGCGCGTGCACGATGGGGCTCTTCAAGGTCTCGGCCATCCGCATCAGCGGTGCGTGCGCGCCGGCGCATCCCCGGCCGCAGAACAGCGTGACGCGCTCCGTTCCGTTCAAGAGAGACGCCAGCGCCTCCAGTTCGTTGGTCTCGGGCACGATCTTTGGTGTGGACAGCGCCAGGCCCCGCGCGGTCGCCAGAGCACGCTGAGGTGGCGCGCGAAACGCGACGTCGCCAGGTATGGCCACGACCGCAACTCCGCGCAGTCCGACCGCCGCGCGGATGGCGTTTTCCAGCACGTAAGGCAGTTGGCTTGGATCCGAGATCAGCTCGCAATAGTGGCTGCACTCCTGGAATAGATTTTGCGGATGAGTCTCCTGAAAATAGCCGCCGCCGATCTCGGCCGAGGGAATCTGCGCTGCGATTGCGAGCACCGGAACGCGGCTGCGATGGGCATCGAACAGACCATTGACGAGGTGCAGATTGCCCGGTCCGCAGGAGCCGGCGCATACTGCAAGGCTGCCCGTCATCTCGGCCTCGCCTGCGGCGGCAAACGCTGCGACTTCCTCGTGCCGCACATGCACCCACTCAATGGTGCCACGGCGGCGCAGCGCTTCCGTGAGGCCGTTGAGACTGTCACCGACGATGCCATAGATCCGCTTGACACCCGCCTGCTCGAGCGTTGCCACGAAGAGGTCGGCCACGTTGTTGATCGCCATCACGTTCTCCCGGTATCGCTGGTGTTGTCGCGTTTATCCTTCGAGGCTCCCCATACGGCGCGTTGCGCCCCCGGCTCGCTCCTCGGGATGACGGATCTGGCAGTATGGTCGTGCGAGCCTAGCAATCACCGCCCTGCGGGCGCCGAGAGCGCGCCGGTCGAGTAGCGCCACCAGTCGACTTCGCGTGGCTCGGTCGGCCAGACGGCAGCGCTGGAGTCGCGGAAGGACTGGGTAGCGGGGACGGGGGCCTTGCGGGGGTGGTGGCGCTGACTTGCTGAGGCCGTCTGGATCGTCAGGGACGCGAGCAGCGTCGTGGCGAGCACGGTCAGTGTTGTTGTTCGCATCATTGGTCTCCCTAGTCGGACGCCGCCCGAGAGAAATGTCTCGTGCCGGTGTCGCCGCTTTTCGGAGATGGCGATGCGTCTCGCCGAATATCACGGTTTCGGCCATCACGAAGCGGCGAGCCAAAATTTTAGTCGCGGCTAAATATTCGGCAATGGCGCGGATGGTCCTGATGGACTTGGCGAGCACGATCCGCTTGAATGGGGACCAGTTGATGTATCGAGCCACACCGATGTGGAAATATTTACTGGTCTTGGCGCTGGTGGCCTCGCCCACCGCAGCGCAGATGAAGCAGCCGCCGAAAGCCGCGACGGCGGTGCGCCCCGACCCTTGCGCGCCGGTCGGGCGTACCGCGGACGGCAAGCTGGTCTATTCCATGAAATGCGAGAACCTGCCGGCGCCGTCGTCACCTCCGCCGCAGGCGGAACTGAAGGAGGTGGCCCCGCCGGCGGCCGAGGCTGAGCCGGAAACGCGGCGGAGCGGCATTTTCGGCTGGTCTTATGACCGCAGGTGACGCCCCACTTGCGTTGGTCCTGCTGGGATGCTCTTTGCGTGAAGGTTCCCCGTGGAGGGCCAAAGCCTTCCCACCTAGAGAGATGAGATGAGCAAACTCGTTATTCGCGCCGGCGATTTCACCTTTGATGCCCGCTTCGAGGAGCAACTGGCGCCGAAGACCGTCGCCGCATTCCGTAAAGCCATGCCGTTCGAAAGCCACATCATCCACGTGCGCTGGAGCGGCGAGGGCGTGTGGATGCCGCTCGGCGACCTCGATTTCGGCGTCGGCTACGAGAACCACACCAGCTATCCCGCGCCGGGCCAGATCATCCTCTATCCCGGTGGCATCAGCGAGACCGAGATCCTGCTCGCCTATGGTGGCGTGCACTTTGCAAGCAAGATGGGCCAGCTGGCCGGTAATCACTTCATCACGCTGACGTCGGGTCTTGAGAATCTGGCGACGCTGGGCAAGAGCGTGCTGTGGAAGGGCGCCCTGCCGATCCGCTTCGAGGAAGTCTGAGTTGCCAGAACCCCGCTATCCCCGTGATCTGCGCGGCTATGGCCGCAACCCGCCGCATCCGCATTGGCCGGGCGGGGCCCGCGTCGCGGTGCAGTTCGTCGTCAACTTCGAGGAGGGCGGGGAGAACAACATTCTGCACGGCGACCGCGCCTCGGAAGCGTTCCTGTCCGACGTGCTGGGCGCGCAGCCCTGGCCCGGCCAGCGCCATGCCAACATCGAATCGATGTTCGAATATGGGTCGCGCGCGGGCTTCTGGCGGCTGTGGCGGATGTTCACGATGCGCAAATTGCCGACCACTGTGTTTGGCGTTGCCACGGCGCTGAAACGCAATCCGGAGATCGTCGCCGCGATGCAGGAGGCGGGCTGGGACATCGCCAGCCACAGCCTGAAATGGATCGAGCACAAGGACATGACCGAGGCGCAGGAGCGCGCCGAGATCACTGAGGCCATCCGCGTGCATACCGAGGCGACCGGCGCGCGGCCACTCGGCTGGTACACCGGTCGATCCTCGATCAACACCAACCGGCTGCTGATGGAAGAGGGCGGCTTCCTCTATCTCTGCGACTCCTATGCCGACGATCTGCCCTATTGGGTCAAGGGCTCCGGCCGCAAGCAGCTCATCATCCCCTATACGCTCGACAATAACGACATGCGCTTCATCAACGCGCAGGGCTTTGCGGAGGGCGAGCAGTTCTTCACCTATCTGAGGGATGCCTTCGACGTGCTCTATGCCGAAGGCGAGAGCGCGCCGAAGATGATGTCGGTGGGCCTGCATTGCCGCCTGGTCGGTCGTCCCGGCCGCGCGGCGGGATTGATGCGCTTTCTCGACTATATCGGCGGGCACGAGCACGTTTGGGTGCCGACCCGACTGCAGATCGCGCGTCATTGGCACGATAATCTCGCCCATCTCGCCGACGATGCGTTCGAGATTGGTTGAGGCGGGCGGCGATGTCGCAACTGTCTCTGTCCGATCTCAACGCTGCAAGCAAAGCCGACTTCGTCGCGGCGCTCGCCAACATTTTCGAGCACTCGCCATGGATCGCCGAGCGCGTCGCGGATCAGCGGCCGTTTGCCGGGGTCAATCAGTTGTTCGCGGCGATGACGGCGGCGGTCGAAAGTGCCGTGGCAGAGCTGCGACTCGCGCTGATCAAGGCGCATCCTGATCTCGCCGACAAGACGCAACGTGCGGCAGGTCTTACCGCAGACTCCAATGCCGAGCAGAACAGCGTCGGGCTCGACCGCCTGTCCGACGCCGAATACACGGCGTTCGAACGCGTCAACAATGCCTATCGCGCAAAGTTCGGCATCCCCTATATCGTCTGCGTGCGCCGCCATACCAAGGATTCCATCCTGCGCGATTTCGAGCAGCGGCTGCCGAACGACGCCGAGACCGAGACAGGGCGCTCGATCGCGGAGATCTGCCGCATCGCTGCGTTGCGGCTCGACCAGCACGTAGTCGCCGATGATCGCCTGAAGGTCCACGGCCGGCTCTCGACCCATGTGCTCGACAATCACAGCGGCAAGCCTGCGCCGGGCATCGCGGTCGAGCTTGTCGAGCTCGCTTCTCTCGGCGAGAGCCGCGTCATTGTGCGCGCCGTCACAAATCACGAT
The DNA here is from genome assembly GCF_059803455.1 of Bradyrhizobium sp. UFLA05-108. Lineage (NCBI taxonomy): Bacteria > Pseudomonadati > Pseudomonadota > Alphaproteobacteria > Hyphomicrobiales > Nitrobacteraceae > Bradyrhizobium > Bradyrhizobium sp. UFLA05-108. The sequence continues at coordinate 26,132 of NZ_JBANAZ010000013.1, forward strand.
GGCCGTACCGACCAGCCGCTGATCGGCGGCCGGCCCTTGCCGATCGGCCGCTACGAGCTCCGCTTCAGCGTCGGCAAATATTTTGCCACGCGCGGCGTGCCGATGTCGGACCCGCCGTTCCTCGACGAAATTCCGCTGCGTTTTGCGATCAGCGAGCCCGAGGGCCACTACCACGTGCCGCTGCTGGTCACGCCCTGGAGCTATTCGACCTATCGCGGGAGCTAGGCGCCGAACTTTTCGTGCAGCGCCGGGAATAGCCGGTCTGGCTTGAACGGTGTCGATGTAAAACGAATGCCGGTAGCGTCCGCGATGGCGTTGCCGAGCGCAGCAGCGACCGGGTTGTACGGGCTCTCGCTCATCGACTTCGCGCCCATCGGTCCGATCGTATCGGACGTCTCGGCGAACAGCACTTCCGTGCGCGGCACATCGGCGAAGGAGGGCAGGTGATAGTCGCGGAATTTGGCGTTGATGATGCGCCCCTGCGCGTCGATCACCATCTCCTCATACATTGCCGCCCCCAGAGCCTGCGCTACGCCGCCCTCGACCTGGCCGCGGCATTGCATGGGATTGGCAACGACGCCGGCATCGGCCGCCTGCACGCTCCTGAGAATCTTCAACTCGCCCGAGGCCTTGTTCACCGCCACGCGAAAACCCTGCACGTTGAACGCGACCGAGCGCGGCGTGCCCTGGGAATTGCCGCTCGCCGCGAGCACCTCGTCTTGCTCCTGCGCGTTCCTCGCGAGATCAGCAAAGGAGATCCGCCTGACACCGCTGACGACAGAATTGTCGTCAAGCGTGCAAATCGCGGCATCGCACAGCCATGCCTCGGCGGCCGCCGCCTTCAACATGCTCGCAAGACGCTCCGCCGCCGCCTGCGTTGCCTTGCCGGCGACGAAAATGCCGGCGCTGCCATAGGCGCCGGTGTCGTGGCCGCCATGCGCTGTGTCGGATTGCTTGAGGTCGATGTTGTCGACGGTGGTCGCGAGCGCGCTGGCCGCGATCTGCCGGTGCACCGTGCTGGTGCCGTTACCGAACTCGGCGGTGCCGACGGTGAGATCGAAGCTGCCGTCGCCGTTGAGCGTGATCATCGCGTCCGCGATATGCCCGGCCGGCGGCACGGTGTCGATCATGGTCAGCGCAATGCTCTCGCCGATCAGCCAGTCCGCCGACAAATCCGGTTGAGGCGCATCCGCCTGCATCGCGCGCTCGACCAGATCGAGGCACTGGTCGAGCCCGTAGGAGCCATAGGCGACGTCGTGATATTCCGACGGGGGTGGCGACAGCATGGGATCGCCGGGCCTGACGACGTTGCGGCGGCGGATATCGTATGGGCTGATGCCGAGCTGCCTTGCCAGTTCGTCGATCGCCGACTCGACCGCGAGCAATGCCTGCGGCAGGCCGTAGCCGCGATACGCGCCAGCCGGCACCGTGTTCGTGTAGACGACGACGCCATCGACCCTCTTGTTCGGGCAGTTGTAGACGCTGATGGACTCCCCCACCGCGTGGAACATCACCGCTCCGCCGTGATTGCCGTAAGCTCCGGTATTGGAGAGCAGGTCGAGCTGGAGCGCGGTCAGCCTGCCGTCCGCATCGGCACCGGCCTTGACGCGGACACGCATCGGATGTCGCGTCGAGGTCGCGATGAACTGCTCCTCGCGCGTCAGCTCGAGTTTCACAGGGCGCCCCGTCTTCAGCGCGGCGAGCGCCAAAATGTCCTCGACGAACATCTCCTGCTTGCCGCCAAAGCCGCCGCCGACCCGCGCGCAGAACACGCGCACCTTGTCCATGGGAAGATCGAAAATGTTCGACAGCGCGCGGCGAGTGAGGAACGGCACCTGCGTGCTGGTGCGGACATTGAGGACGCCGGACGCATCGAGCCAGGCCAGGCCGCCATGCGTCTCCAGCGCAGCATGCTGCACGCGCTGGCTAGCGAAAGTTCCCTCGTAACTGACGGCCGAAGCTGCGAACGCCGCCGCAACGTCACCGAACTCGCCATGGATCTCCGCCACGATGTTGCGCTGTGCGTTCGCGACGCGATGTTCGATGCTGCGATCGGGATGCACGAGCGGCGCCCCGAGCGCCATCGCCTGCTCCGGGTCGATCACCGCGGGCAGGATGTCGTAGGCCACCTTCAGCCGGCGGCACGCTTCCTCCGCGGCAGCCTCGCTTTCCGCCACGACGGCGGCGACCTTTTGGCCGATGAAGCGGACGATATCATCGAGGACGCGCGTATCCTCCGGGTCCATCCAGTCCTTCTCGTGCCGCGCGGTCGAGAACAGCCGGTCGGGCACGTCCTCATGGGTCAGCACCGCGTGGACGCCGGGAACGTCCAGCGCGGCCGTCTTGTCGATTGCGACGATCCTCGCATGCGCATGCGGCGAACGCAGGAGCTTGATGTGGAGGAGGCCCTGGATCTCGGTGTCGAAAGTGTAGCGCGCCTCGCCGCGCACGATGTCGGGTCCGGCCGGCGCGGGAAGGCTGCGGCCGAACGCGCCGCCGGCCTCCACGGCATCGTCGACATTGGTCTTGCCGTCGAGCGCATCCGCGATCGCGCGATAGCCGGTGCAGCGGCAGATGTTGCCCTTCAGCGCCGCGCCGAGATCGGTGCGCTGCGCCTGGTTCAGCGACGCGCAGGTCAGGATCATGCCGGCGGTGCAGAAGCCGCATTGAAACCCCTGGGCGTCGAGAAAGGCCTGCTGCATCGGATGCGTGCCGCCGTCGCCGCCAAACCCTTCGATGGTGGTGATCGCGCGGCCCTCGGCGCGGAAGGCCGGGATCAGACAGCTATGCACCGGCTCGCCATCGAGCAGCACCGTGCAGGCGCCGCAATCGCCGGCGTCGCAGCCCTTCTTGACGCCGAAATGGCCGAGCTCGCGCAGGAAGGTTCGAAGGCATTGGCCCGCGCGTGGGTGTTCCGAAAACGGCTTGCCGTTGATCTCGAAGCTCATGGCCGCGCGCCATCCAGCAATTCGCGACGAATCTCCTCGGCAAGGTGCAGCGTCATATGCTTGCGCCAGAACGGCTTGCCGTGGACGTCGTCATGATAGAGGCCGTCGATGATCTCGGTCACGATGGCTGCGCGCAATGCGTTCGCATCGGGCGGCTTCGGGAGGGACAGTCGGATCGGGCGCACGGTCGATGCAGTCACCGTCAGGTTCAGTCCACCATCGTCATCGAGGCTGCCGATCAACAGCGCCGCGGAGCGGCCGACCGGCGTCAGCGAGATCTGGCGGAACGCCGAACGGCGCTTCAGTGCGGATAGGGGGATATCAATCTGCCGCAACAGATCGCCCGGCATCAGGCGGTTGCGCTGATTGCCGGTGATGAAATCGAGAACGGGAAGCTTCTGCTCGCCGCCGCCGGCCTTCCAGATCGTGCAAATGCCGTCGAGTGCTGACGTCAGCGAGATCATTGGACCTGCTGGCAGCGACATGCAGAGATTGCCGCCGACCGTTGCCGTCTTCCAGATCTTGAACGAGGCGAGGAAGGCGCGGCAGCATTGGCTGATCAGCGGTGCGGCGACCCAGTCGAGCGGACAGGTCAGCGCATCGAGCTCTGCGATGGTGCAGGTTGCCGCGATCGTCAGATAGGTGTCGGTGATGGTCAGTGCCGGCCATTTCAGGTCGGTGAGGTCGATCAGGCGGGACAGGTGGGCCTGCGGCTCCGAGAACAGCCAGGTTCCGCCCGCGAGCCAAGCATCACCTGCCGTCCAAACGGGCAGTTGCGCGCGGCTCTCCGGATGGGCCACCGACGTGATGGTATTCAAGTCCATGAGTACGCCAACGCCTTGAATCGGATCGATCGCTTGAAATGGAGTCTTGCAAGTCCGGAGCCAAGTCGCAACAAGGATGCAAGCAACTAACCTTCGCCTTGCGGGCGAGAATGCCGGCCGACGTCAGGAGAAACGGGATCATGGATAACGCAAAGCCGGTCTGGATCAAGGATCCGCTCGCCATCCTCGCCGATGGGGCCGAGCGCGGCATCGTGGTGCAGGATGGGCTGATCGTCGAGCTTGTGCCCGCTGGCGGTAAGCCCGCAGCGGACGCCGCGGTGTTCGAAGCGGGCGAACATGTCGTCCTGCCCGGTCTTATCAATACGCATCACCACTTCTACCAGACGCTGACACGCGCGCTGCCGGCGGCGATGGACCGCGAGTTGTTTCCCTGGCTCAAGGCGCTCTATCCGGTCTGGGCACGGATGACACCGGAGGCACTCCAGCTCGGCGTCACCGTGGCGATGTCGGAGCTGCTGCTGTCGGGCTGCACCACCACGACTGATCATCACTACGTCTTCCCGGCGGGCCTTGAAGATGCGCTCGACATCGAGGTCGCCGTTGCCAAGCGGCTCGGCGTGCGGGTGCTGCTCACGCGCGGTTCGATGAACCTGTCGCAGCGCGACGGCGGCCTGCCGCCTGATAGCGTGGTGCAGGACGAGGACACCATCCTCGCCGACAGCGCGCGGGTGGTCGCAAAGCATCACCAGCGCGGTGCGGATGCGATGGTGCAGATCGCGTTGGCGCCATGCTCGCCATTCTCGGTGACGACGTCGCTGATGCGCGCCACCGCCGATCTCGCCGACAAACTTGATGTTCGCCTGCACACGCATCTTGCCGAGACCGAGGACGAGAACAGGTTTTGCGAACAGATGTATGGCTGCCGCCCGCTCGATTATCTCGAGCAGTGCGGCTGGCTCAATGCGCGGACCTGGCTCGCCCACGGCATCTTCTTCAACGCCGAAGAGATGAAGCGGCTCGGCAAGGCCAAGACCACCATCAGCCACTGCGCCTGCAGCAACCAGCTTCTCGCGTCGGGCTGCTGCCCGGTCTGCGAGATGGAGGACGCCGGCGTCGGCATCGGACTCGGGGTCGATGGCTCGGCCTCCAACGATGCGTCCAATCTGATGCAGGAGGTGCGTTCCGCGTTCCTGCTCCAGCGAGCGCGTTATGGAGTGACGAGGATCAGCCACAAGGACGCGCTGCGCTGGGCGACCAAGGGCTCGGCCGCCTGCGTCGGCCGCCCCGAGCTCGGCGAGATCGCCCTCGGCAAGGCGGCGGATCTGGCGCTGTATCGGCTGGATGAATTGCGCTTCTCGGGCCACGGCGATCCGATTGCGGCAGTCGTGCTCTGCGGCGCGCATCGGGCCGATCGGGTGATGGTCGCGGGCAAATGGGCCGTGGTCGACGGGGCAATCCCGGGGCTGGATATCGCCGATTTGATCCGCCGCCACAGCGCTGCGGCCCGCGCGATGCAGGCAGGTTAGGCAGGTAGGATAGAGAAGAGGGGGCAACCACCATTGCCGGGTATTGGTGGCTACCCCCTCCGAACCTCCTCCGGGAGGAGCAGGTGATTTTAGCAATGCAAGAAGCGTGCTACTTGCCCGGCACCTTGTCGTCGATGCCCTTGACGTAGAAGTTCATGCCGAGGATCTGGCCGTCATCGAGGTGATCGCCGCCCTTGCACTCGACTTCCTTGCCGTCCTGCCCGACGACCGGGCATTTGAACGGATGCAGCTTGCCTGACGTGATCGCGGCTTGGGCATCCTCTGCCATCTTTTTCACGTCGTCGGGCATGTTGGTGTAGGGCGCCATCGCGAACATGTGGCTGTCGAGCCCGCCCCAGGTGTCCTCGGACTTCCAGGTGCCGTCGAGTTCGGCCTTGACGCGCGCGATGTAGTAGGGACCCCAGGTATCGAGGATCGAGGTGAGCTGCGCCTTGGGCCCGAACTTGATCATTTCGGAATCCTGGCCGAAGGCGAGCTTGCCGCGCTCGGCAGCGATCTGCATCGCCGCCGGCGAATCCGTGTGCTGCATGATAACGTCGGCGCCCTGGTCGAGCAGCGCCTTGGCGGCGTCGGCCTCCTTACCCGGATCGAACCAGGTGTTGGCCCAAATGATCTTGACCTTGATGTTCGGGTTGATGGTCTGCGCCGCGAGGATCGTCGCGTTGATGCCGGAGACGACCTCGGGAATCGGGAACGAGCCGATATAGCCGAGCACACCGGTTTTCGACATCTTGGCGGCGATCAGGCCCTGGATGTACCGCCCCTGATACCATTTCGACGAATAGGTCGACATGTTCTTGTCGCGCTTGTAGCCGGTGGCGTGCTCGAAATGCACGTTCGGATATTTCTTCGCGACCTTCAGCGTCGGGTCCATGTAGCCGAAGGACGTGGTGAAGATCAGCTTGTTGCCGGCGCGGACGAGCTGCTCGATGGCGCGCTCGGCGTCCGGGCCCTCGGGAACATTCTCGAGATAGGTAGTCTCGATCTTGTCGCCCAATTCCTTCACGAGCGCCTCGCGCGCCTGCTCGTGCTGATATGTCCAGCCGAGATCGCCAATCGGGCCAAGGTAAATGAAGCCGACCTTCAGCTTGTCGGCAGCGGAGGCGGCGCCAATGCTTCCGGCAAGCAAGAGCCCGGCAGCCAGCGCAAGAAGTGTTTTCCTCATCATCAATCTCCAAACAGTCGGGGAAAGCCACACCGCAACGTGCGCGCCCCATCGCGCACGAAGCGGAAGTCCATCAACGATCGGGCACGAACACGGTGCCGAGCGCGGCCGGCGCGGTCGATCCGCCGGTGCGTGCGCGCGACAAGAGAACCAGGACGATCACGGTTGCCAGATACGGCAGCGCCGACATGAACTGCGAGGGAATGCCAATGCCCCAGCCCTGAGCGTGCAGTTGCAGGATGGTCACCGCGCCGAACAGGTAGGCGCCGACGACGAGGCGCCCCGGCCGCCACGATGAGAACACGACCAGCGCGAGCGCGATCCAGCCGCGGCCAGCAGTCATGCCGGGAATGAAGAACGGCGTGTAGGCGAGCGGCAGATAGGCACCGGCAAGTCCCGCGCAAGCGCCGCCGAACATCACCGCAAGGGTGCGGATGCGCAGCACGGGATAGCCGAGCGCATGCGCGGAGACGTGGTTGTCGCCGCAGGCGCGCAGGATCAGCCCGGCTCGCGTCCGATAGAGGAACCACCATACGCCGACGATCAGCGCGATCGAGAGATAGACGAAGGCATCCTCGCCGAACAGCACGCGGCCGATCAGCGGAATGTCGGTGAGGATGGGAATGTAGAGATGCGGCGCCGGCGTGATGCGCTCGCCGACGAAGCCGGCACCGATCAGGCCCGAGAGCCCGATGCCGAGGATGGTCAGCGCGAGCCCGGTCGCAACCTGATTGACCGCGAGACCGAGCGCCATCAGCGCGAAGACCAACGACATCAACGTACCCGCAATGATGCCGCAGATTGCGCCAATGATGATCGAGCCCGTGAGCCACGCACCCGCAAAGCCGCAGGCCGCGCCCATGATCATCATGCCTTCGACGCCGAGGTTGAGGACGCCGGAACGCTCGGTCACGAGCTCGCCCGTCGCCGCGATCAGCAGCGGCGTCGAGGCGGCAAGCACCGACAGGATGATGGCTTCAACCAGTTCCACGGGCCACCTGACGGTTCGGGAAGACCAGCCGGAAACGGTAGAGGATCAGGGAATCGCAGGCGAGCACGTAGAACAGCAAAATCCCCTGGAAAACCTTGGTGACATCAAGCGGGATCTTCATTGCGATCTGGGCCTGCTCGCCCCCGATGAAGGTCAATGCGAGAAAAAGGCCTGCAATTAATATTCCAATCGGATTCAACCGGCCGAGGAAGGCGACGATGATGGCGGTAAATCCGTAACCGGGCGAGATGCCGGGTTGGAGATGCCCAACCGGGCCGGCAACCTCGATGATGCCGGCAAGACCGGCCAGCGCGCCTGAGACGGCGAAGGTCAGGATGATCAACTGGTTGGCGTTGAAGCCGCCGAACCGCGCCGCGCGCGGCGCAGCGCCGACCACGCGGATCTCGAAGCCCTTGATGGTTCGTCCCAGCAGCACCGCCGCTGCCGCTACGATCAGGAGTGCGATGATCGAGCCGAGATGTAGCCGCCCGCCTTCGATCAGCACCGGGACTGTCGCCACGGGATCGAATTCCGCAGTGGTTGGGAAATTGAAACCGTGCGGATCGCGCCACGGGCCACGGACGAGATAGTCGAGGAAGAGGTCGGCGACATAGACCAGCATCAGGCTGGTCAGGATTTCGCTGGCGCCGAATTTCACCTTGCAGATGGCCGGGATCAGGGCGTAGAGCGCGCCGGCGACGGCACCAAGCAAGAGCATCGCCGGCAGCACCCAGACCCCGGCGTCCGTGCCTTGCGTCTTCACCGCGATCCAGCTTCCGGCGACTGCGCCAATCAGGAACTGGCCCTCGGCGCCAATGTTCCAGGCATTGGCGAGATAGCAGAGCGACAGCCCGATCGCGATCATCACCAGCGGCGTCGCCTTCACCGCGATCTCCTGGAGCGAGTAGCCGTCGGTCAATGGTGCGATGAAGTACGCATGGAGAGCAAGGAGCGGATTCTTGCCGAGGACCGCGAACAGGATGCTCATCGTCACGATCGTCAGGCCGATCGCGATCAGCGGCGAGACCAGCGCGATCGTGTTGGAGCGCTCGGTGCGCTTCTCAAGCACGAGCTGCATGCGCGACCTCCTTCTGGTCCAGGCTGCTGCCGCCCATCAGCAGGCCGAGCTTTTCACGCGTCGCTTCGCTGGCCGAGAGCGGCACCGAGAGCCGGCCGTGGAACATCACCGCGATACGGTCGGCGATCTCGGCGAGCTCGTCGAGATCCTGGCTCGTCACCAGGACGGCCGCGCCGCTGGCGGCGAGATCCAGCAGCGCCTGGCGGATGATGGCAGCCGCGCCTGCATCCACGCCCCAGGTCGGCTGACTCACCACCAGCACGGCCGGGTTGCGCAGGATCTCGCGGCCGACGATGAATTTTTGCAGATTGCCGCCGGAGAGGCTTGCCGCTTCCGGATCGCGCTTGGCCTTGCGTACGTCGAAGGTCTCGGTCGCCTTGTCGACCGTTTTCAACGTCGCCGCCGTATCGATGAAGCCGTGCCTGACCATGCCGCTGGCGGCGTGGCCCGTCAGCAATGCGTTCTCCGACAATCGCATGCGCGGCGCGGTGCCATGGCCGAGCCGCTCTTCGGGCACGAAGGCCGCGCCCAGCTTGCGGCGCTGGGTGATCGACAAATGGCCGGCGGCGATGCCTTCGATCACCACCGTGCCGGGATCCTTCGACAACCTCTCGCCCGACAGGGCGGCGAAAAGCTCGTCCTGGCCGTTGCCAGCGACGCCTGCGATGCCGAGGATCTCACCGCCCTTGAGCTCGAGCGAGATGTGCTCGAGGCGCACGCCGTGCGGCTCGTCGGGCACAAGCGTGAGATCGTTGACGACGAGCCGCGGCACAGTGGTCTGCCTGCCAGTCGCGGCCCTGACCTCCTTGATCTCGCCGCCGACCATCATGCGCGCGAGCGAGGCCGCCGTCTCTTGCCGCGGATTGCAGGTCGCGACCTTCTTGCCACCGCGCAGGATGGTGGCAGTGTCGCACAGCCGCTTCACCTCTTCGAGCTTGTGGCTGATATAGAGGATTGCGCGGCCTTCCGCCTTGAGGCGTTCGAGCACGATGAATAGCTGGTCGGCCTCCTGCGGCGTCAGCACGGCGGTCGGCTCGTCCAGGATCAGGAATTTGGGATTTTGCATCAGGGCGCGCACGATCTCGATGCGCTGCCGCTCGCCGACCGACAATTGCCAGACCTCGCGCTTTGGATCGAGCGGCAGGCCGTAGGTCCTCGAAACCTGTTCCAGCCGCGCCGACATGTCCTTGTAGGACTCCTTGCCGTCGAGCCCGAGCGCGACGTTCTCGGCGACGGTGAGATTCTCGAATAGCGAGAAATGCTGGAACACCATGCCGATGCCGCGGCTGCGGGCTTCCGACGGGCCGGACAGCACGATGCGCTCGCCCTGCCAGCGAATCTCGCCGGCGCTTGGCTGGATCAGGCCGTAGATCGCCTTGACCAGCGTCGACTTGCCGGCGCCGTTCTCGCCAAGCAGGGCGTGGATCTCTCTGGGGAAGATATCAATGTCGATCGAGGCGTTGGCGAGGAAGTCGCCATAGCGCTTGGTGAGCCCGATCGTCTGGAGCAGCGGTGGCTCCCCGGTATGCGGGCTGTTGGGCATCGCGTCTGACATTCGCCGTCACGTGGGTCGAGTAAAGTGCCTCTGCCTCAATAGTGGGCTAGTTTGATCCGCCGCGTAAGTAGCGAAAAAACGTCATGCCTTGCTCAACGCTTCGGCAAACGAGAGGATTCGCCATCCATTCGCGATTCTCGAGCGACAGTTCTAGCGAGTCCGTAGTTATGCGGTAAGTGTCTGTTGCAAATTTGTGACGGTTCAAGCCCAATCGGAACCGCCCTGTGCAGCCTTGATGCCAAGTTGGGCAACCGACGCGTTTCGCTTTGTACGCTTTGCGCAGACGCGGCGACGCCGCGGGTCCGGGCTCAGCGAATCGGTTTTTGCCGCGCACAAAAGGCAAAGAAAAACAATCGGGAAACTCTGGCAGGGGCTCGCGCAACGCGCGCAAGCGAAGCGCGTTGCCGGGCATCGAAGCGAGCGAAAAAGTCCTGATCCTCACGCGCCTTCTGCCGAAACCTGCAGCAGGCGCTGAAACAAGTTGAGGCTTCTCACCTCCAGGGAACGGCGCAAGTGTCGCACCCGACGGGGCTTGATTTCTAAAGCTTCAATTTTGGGGGTGTTCAGGATGTCGTTTCGTTTCACGGCAATTGCAGCAACGGCGCTGTCTCTTGCTACGCTAGCCACCGGCGGCTTGGCTCACGCGGCGGACCTTCCAGTCAAGGCCGCCAAGAAGACAACGGACCTTCCGTTCTTCCTGGTGATCGACGACCGGGTGTCGTTCTCGTATATGCCGAAGGGCACCGACCCCGGCATGTGGAGCGTGCGCCCGGATGGTTCGATCGACGGCAAGACGCCCAAGCAGGTCTACTCCTTCACCCACTTCGATCTCTGGGCCTACGGCACCAACTTCTTCACCATCTCGATGTTCAAGTCGGGTCATAACGACCCCGCCAGCCCTTGCGTTGCGCCCGGCGTGACCATCACCGGCGGCGCTGCCGACTGCGCCGGCGCGACCGAGATCTACGGCCTGTTCCGCTCGACCTTCGGCTGGAACGAACTATTCAACACCAAGGCCTTCACCGCCGGCCCGCTGCACAACGTCTCGTTCGAAGTCGGTATGGACGGCAACACCGAGAACAACTTCCTTGCGCCCGCCAAGCGCGACGTCGTCGCCGGTCTGCAGTTTGCCTTCGATCTTCCCTACAAGGGCTACATCAACGTCGCGCCCTTGATGTACTGGGAGTTCTCGAACCACAACGCCTTCACCCAGTGCGGCCTGTTCGTCGCCGGGCCTGCGGGCGTCGTCTGTAACTCGGACGGCAATGTCAGCTACAATCCGACCTGGGCGGTCGAAATCAACTATTACATGGACCTCGGCTTCCTGCCGCCGAACATGCAGTACTGGTCGATCAGCGGCCGTGCCGGATGGTATGGACCAAAGGGCGACTCGAACGGCCTTCCTGCGCTCTCGGGCGTCGGCCGGTTCTCCACCGCGTCCAAGACCGAGCTGAACAGCGAACCGATCCGCCTGACCTTCGACGCCTCGAAGGCGGCGTGGGGTGACAAGTACTCGCACTTCGTCGATCTCTGGGTCGCCTATCGCTACTGGGAGAACAAGTTCGGCCTCGATCACAACGCCATGCCCGGCGTCTGCACCGTCGCCGCCACCGGCCAGAGCACCAAGAGCTGCACCGAGTCCACGGTCTATGGCGGTGTCACTGTGAAGTTCTGATCGGTTGAAGTCTTCCAAGGTTCGGATGGCGCCGTGCAGGAATGCGCGGCGCCATTTGGGGGTTTTGGCGGAGAATCATAGGGTGGGCAAAGCGAAGCGTGCCCACCACTTCTGCTCTATTGCATTCAGATGGTGGGCACGGCGCGAGGGCGCCTTTGCCCACCCTACGAGTCCGAGTTTGTGGAGATTGCTACCTCGTCCACACGCCGTCGTGCAGGGCTTCGGCTTCGTTTTCCAGGAGCGGGCCGACGACCTCGGTTCGCCGCTGGCCGCTGACAAAGACCTCGCGGCAGGGCAGATCGAGGGTCGGGTTCTCCGGGTGGTTGCCGGTGACGCCGCGCAGGCGGTGTTCGCTGAGCCCATAGACCACGCGGCCGATGCCGGCCCAGTAGATCGCGCCGGCGCACATCGCGCAGGGCTCGGCGGAGGAGTAGAGCGTCGCCTTGGCGAGCACCTCACGACCCAGCGTCCGGCAGGCCTGCGTGGCGGCGAGGCGCTCGGCATGCGCGGTGCCGTCATGGTCCGGCATGTAGCCGTTTTCGGCCTCGATCAACACCTTGCCGTCCGCGTCGACCACGAGGCAGCCGAACGGGTGGTTGCCATGGGTGAGGGAGCGGCGAGCTACCTCAAACGACAGGCGCAAGAAGTGCTCGTCGCGTTCCGATGCGCCGCTCATCGCTGCTCCGCTGTTAGTGTCCCGCCATGTGACGGCCGACCACGGTGAGGTCGGCTTCGCTGGTCCGTGCTTCATACACGAATTCGCCGTGGAACATCACAACCAACCGGTCGGACAGCTCGAGCAATTCGTCGAGATCCTCGCTGACCAGCAGAACCGCCGCGCCGCGATTGCGCGCGGCCATGATCTCGGCGTGGATTTGCGCCACCGCCGCGAAATCGAGGCCGAAGCAGGGATTGGCCGCGATCAGCACTTCGACGTCGCCGCCGAGCTCGCGCGCCAGCACCGCGCGCTGCACATTGCCGCCTGACAGCGCCGAGATCGGCGTCTCCGGCGTGCGCGTCTTGATCTTGTATTGCGCGATCTTCTTTCGGGCGTCGTCGCGGAATGCGCCGCGATTGAGCCACCAGCCGAGGCTCGCAAAGGGCGCGCGGTCGAATTCGCGGAAGGCGATATTGTCGGCGACGCTCATGCCGCCGACGCAGGCGTTCTTGAGCGGTTCCTCCGGCAATAGTGACATCTTGTGCTGGCGCATCTCCTCGCGGCGTGCGTGATAGGGATCGCCGGCGACGCGGATTTCGCCGCTCTCGGCGTCGCGCTGGCCGGCCAGCACCTCGACGAGCTGGCGCTGGCCGTTGCCGGAGACACCGGCGATACCGACGATCTCGCCGGCGCGTACCGTAAGGGAAACGTCGTGCACTGCGATCGCGCCGGCATCGTCGCGTGCGCGGACCTTTGCCAGCTCCAGCCGCGCCTGGCCTGTTTCGCCGGTGCGCGGCGGCTGCACGGTCAACTCTTCGGCGCCGATCATGGTGCGCGCCATGGCGTCGGGCGTGAGCTCGGCAACCTTGCCTTGGCCGGCGAGCTTGCCGCGCCGCAGGATCGTCACCTCGTCGGCGAACGCCATGACCTCGCGGAACTTGTGCGTGATCATCAGGATCGTCAGCTCGCCCCTGACCACCATGTCGCGGAGCATGCCGAGTACCTCGTCGGCTTCGGCCGGCGTCAGTACGGAGGTCGGCTCGTCCAGGATCAGGAAGCGCCGCTTCAGATAGAGCTGCTTGAGAATCTCGCATTTTTGCCGCTCGCCGGCGGAGATGTCGGAGACTTTTGCGTTGAGCGGCACCTTGAACGGCATCCGCGCCAGAAACGCTTCAAGTTCCTTCTTCTCCTTACTCCAATCCACCACTGCCGGAACGTCGTCGCGCGCGAGCACGAGATTCTCGGCAACCGTCATCGCCGGCACGAGGGTAAAATGCTGGTAGACCATGCCGAGCCCGAGCGCGTGGGCATCCCTGGGATTGCCGATCGCCTGCTGGCGGCCGCCGATCAGGATGTCGCCTTCGGTGGCGTGGTAGTAGCCCATGATGCATTTGACGAGCGTCGACTTGCCCGCGCCGTTCTCGCCGAGCAGCGCGTGGAAGGAGCCGGGACGCACCTTAAGCTCCGCCTTGTCCAGCGCCAGGAAATCGCCGAAGCGCATGGTCATGGCGAGGGCATCGACGCCGAAGGCGCCGCTAGGCGGAGGTATTTCGCCGATGATCACGAGATCACCCCGATGAAGGCGTCAGATGTCGCGACCGCGCCGAACACGCCGCCCTGCATCTTGATCATCTTCAGCGCATGGTCATGGTTGCCCTTGTCGGTCGCGCCGCAGCAATCGTGCAGCAGCACGCATTCGAAACCGCGGTCGTTGGCCTCGCGCATGGTGGTGTGGACGCAGACGTCGGTGGTGATGCCCGTCAGCACGATGTTGTCGATGCCGCGCACGCGCAGGATCAGCTCGAGATCGGTGGCGCAGAACGAGCCCTTGCCGGGCTTGTCGATGATGGGCTCACCCGCCATCGGCGCCAGCTCGGGGATGATCTCCCAGCCGGGTTCGCCGCGCACGAGGATACGGCCGCATGGGCCGGGGTCGCCGATCCCGGCGCCGATCTGCCGCGAGCGCCAGCGCTTGTTGGCGGGCAGATCAGAGAGATCGGGCCGATGGCCTTCACGGGTATGTATGACGTGGAATCCCTGCTTGCGCATCACTGCGAGCAGCTTCTTGAGCGGCTCGATCGGCGCTCGCGTCAGCGACAGGTCGTAGCCCATCTTGTCGACATAGCCGCCGACGCCGCAGAAATCGGTCTGCATGTCGATGATGATCAGCGCCGTGTTCTCGGGGCGCAGATCGCCGTTATAGGGCCAGGCGTAGGGCTCGGACTTGATGTGACGCTCGGGCATGAGTTCGCTTCCTAGCGGGTAATCGATAGTTCAGCCGGCGCGCCCGTCAGCGTGCGCTTCGGCGAGCAGGTGATGATCATGATCGCCAGCGTCAGGATGTAGGGCGCGGCGTTGAAGAGGTGATAGCCGGAGGTGACGCCGACCGATTGCAGCGCGGGGCCGAGCGCCGCGGCGCCGCCGAAGGCGAGCGAGGCCCACAGGCACAGCATCGGATCCCAGCGCGCGAAGATCACGAGCGCAACCGCCGTGATGCCCTGGCCGGAGGAGAGGCCCTCGTTCCAGCTTCCGGGATAGAACAGCGACAGGAACGAGCCGCCGATGCCGGCGAGGAAGCCGCCGACCATGGTGGCGCGCAGCCGGATCAGGAGCACGGAATGGCCCATCGCGCGCGCCGCATCCGAGCTTTCGCCGGCGGTGCGGATGAGGAGGCCCCAGCGCGTGGTGCGGAAGGCCCAGTAGAGGATCGGCGCAAGCGCGACGCCGATCAGGAACATGACGTTGATGCGCAGTGCCGCGCGCACCTGAGGGATGTCGCTCCACCAGCCGAAGTCGATTGCGGGCAGCCGCGGCGCGGTCGGCTCGATCAGCGGCTTGCCGAGATAGAAGGCGAGGCCGGTACCGAACAGCATCAGCGCAATGCCGACCGCAATGTCGTTGACGCGCGGCAGCGAGCAGATGCCGGCATGCAGTGCGCCAAGCAATGCGCCGGTGACGCCGGCTGCAAGGACGCCGAGCCACGGCGAGCCGGAGAGATAGGAAATGCCATAGGCGCTCATCGCGCCCATGACCAGCGTGCCTTCGAGGCCGAGGTTGATGCGGCCGGAACGCTCGGTGATGCATTCGCCCAGGCTCACGAACAGGAAGGGAGTGGAGACGCGAATGGCGCCGCCGAACACGGCGAGCGGCACGGTCCAGAGTCCGATCGAGGCATCTGCCATCTCAGGACTTCTCCTTGAGAAAACCGATGCGGCCGTAAAGCGCATCGCTTGCCAGCACGAAAACGAAAATGATGCCTTGCAACACCAGCACGGACGCATCGGGCAGCCCCAGGCGGCGTTGCAACAACCCGCCGCTGGCGCTGATGCCGCCGAGCAGGATCGCCACTGGAATGATCGCAAGCGGATTTTGCCGCGCGAGGAAGGCGACCAGTATGCCGGTGAAGCCATAGCCCGCGGCGAGATTGGCGTTGGCGCGGCCCTGCACGGCCGCGACCTCGACCATGCCGGCGAGCCCCGCCGCGCCGCCGGCGAGGAAGCAGATTATGAGGATGAGCTTGTTGACGCCGAGTCCAACGATCTTTGCGGCCCGGATGTTGCCGCCGGCAACTCGCGCGGCGAAGCCGAACACGGTGTGGTAGATCAGGATGTAAGCGGCGATTGCGGCAGCCAGGCCGAAGACAAGGCCCCAATGCACGTCGGTGCCGGGGATGCTGCCGATCATGTTGACAGCGCCGATCTCACGCGTCGACGGCTTGTTGAGGCTTGCGGGATCCCGCATCACGCCTTCGACGAGATGGTTGAGGATGGCGAGTGCGATATAGACGAGCAACAGGCTCGAGATCGTCTCGTTGACGCCGCGATATTGCCGCAGCGCGCCGGACAGCATGATCCACAGTCCGCCGCCGATCACGCCGGCGCAGACCATCGCAATCTGGACCACGAGCGGCGGTAGGCCTTGCAACGCCAGTGCCGCGCTGGTTGCCGAGAGCGCGCCGATCAGCAGCGCCCCCTCGCCGCCGATGATGACCATGCCGAGCTGCGCGGGCAGCGCTGTGCAGAGCGCGGTGAGGATGAGCGGTGCTGCGCGTGTCAGCGTGTTCTGCCAGGAGAACCAGGTGCCGAACGCGCCCTGGTACATGTAGAAATAGAGGTCGAGCGGGTTCTTGCCGAACAGCGCGACGAAAATGCCGAACACCGCGAGCGCGCCGACCAGCGCCGCGCCTGGGATCAAGATGTACTCAATGCTCGCGCCGTGGCGCTGGAGGAAGCCCGCGTCAGCGACCGGGGCGACGGCCCCGACCGCACCGACGGGATCCGCCGCTTCCGTTGTCACGAAGTCGCTCCGATCACGCCTTCGACGAGGTAGTCCATCTTCTCGAGTTCGGGATCCTTCTGGCCGCGCTCGGTGCCGGCGGCAATTACTGTCTTGCCCTTGTTGTCGAGCAAGCCGCCCTTGAAGATGGCAAACCCGTCCGCAGACAGGAATTTGGCCTTGGCCTCCTCGGCCGCTTTGCGTGCCTCGGCCGACACCGCTTCGCCATAGGCAGATACCTTCACGATCTCTTCTTTCAGACCGCCGCGGTAGAAGTTCGGGATCTCTTCGCCGGCGGCGATCATCTTGACGAACTTCGGATAGAGCGCCTCCCAATTCCACTCGGCGCCGGTGAGATACGCCTTCGGCGCCAGCGCCGACTGGTTGCAGTGATAGCCGCAGACCATTGCGCCGCGGCGCGCGGCGTTCTCGACCATGGTCTTGGGACCGTCGACGTGACAGGTCAGGACGTCGACGCCCTGGTCGATCAGGCTGTTGGTGGCCTCGGCCTCCTTGACCGGCATCGACCAGTCGCCGGTGAAGATCACCTGCGTGGTGGCCTTCGCATTGACGGACCTGGCGCCAAGCGTGAAGGCGTTGATGTTGCGCAGCACCTGGGGGATTGGCTTGGCTGCGACGAAGCCGAGCTTGCTACTCTTCGAAGTCAAGCCAGCGACGATACCGGAAATGTATTGGGCTTCGTCGATATAACCAAAATAACTACCGGCGTTCTTCGGATCCTTGTCGGTCCAGAGGCCGCCGCAGTGCTCGAAGCGCAGCTTCGGGTACTTGGTCGCCATCTTGATCATGTGCGGGCTGTAGTAACCGAACGAGGTCGGGAAGAGCAGGGTAGCGCCATCGAGATTGATCATGGACTCGATGGTCTTCTCGACCGCATCGGTCTCCGGTACCTTCTCTTCCTCGACCACCTTCAGGCCCGGTATCTTCTTCAGCGCCGCCGCGCCCTGCGCGTGCGCCTGGTTGTAGCCATAGTCGTCGCGCGAGCCGACATAGATGAAGCCGATCGTCGTCTCGGCCGCGAAAGCCGGGCGGACACCGACTGCCGCTCCCAAGGAGAGCGCCGCGCCACCCTGCAACAAATGCCGTCGTGAAATCCTGCCAAGATCCATTGGATGCTCCCTTTGGCGGTGGTCCGCCCCTCTCTCGCGGCCACCGCCAGTCGGGGGCAGCCGGAATACGATGTCGCAAGCTTCGTGCCAGAGGTTATTGAGCAAGCAGGAGCGATTAACCCGTTATAAAATAAAGGCTTTGTTCCGGGGTCGAATCTTGGGCAGATGCCTTGGAGGCTAAATTATAGGCAGTATCACGACATTGTATGCAATGTAGTTAAGCAGTCTTAACTGACTTCCCTTCGACTATCCGTCTGCCGGATGGCGCTGTCGGCGCTGCATTCATGCTAACCAATCCGCGAGTCGGGCCATGCGCGCGAGGCGCGCTCCGGCACCGAACTTGTATCGATGGTCGTCGGGCCTCGCTTGAGAGGTTGCGGCCCGGAGGATGGAAAGTTTGAGCGAGATGGCTCCTGGTATCGCCGTTCAAAATGGCTCGCTCGGCGAAGGGATCGTGCGTCGCATCAACGAGCTCGGGGTCATCTCGGAGGACGCGGACAAGCTCACGCGGATCTATCTCACCAAGGAATTGCGCACCGCTACCGATCTCATCCTCGGCTGGATGCGCGAGGCTGGCATGCGCGCGCATCTCGATGCGATCGGCAATGTCTGCGGTCGCTACGAAGGCGAACGGCCGGGTTTGCCATGCCTGATGCTGGGCTCGCATTACGACACTGTGCGCGATGCCGGCAAATGGGACGGTCCCCTGGGTGTGATCACCGCGATTGCCTGCGTGGCGGAGCTGAACCGGCGCGGCAAACGCCTGCCGTTCGCGATCGAGGTCATCGGCTTTGCCGACGAGGAGGGCGTGCGGTTTGCGTCGACGCTGCTCGGCAGCCGCGCGGTCGCCGGCACGTTCGATGAGAGCGTGTTGAACACGCGCGACCGCGACGGCGTCTCGATGCGCGATGCGCTCGTGCAGTTCGGTCTCGATCCCGACCACATCGGCGCGGCCGCGCGGACGCGGCGGGAGCTGCTGGGCTATTTCGAGCTGCACATCGAGCAGGGACCGGTGCTGGAAGCACAAAATCTCCCAGTCGGCGTCGTCACCGCGATCGCCGGCGCGACGCGGCTCGCCGCGCGGCTGACCGGCATGGCCGGCCACGCCGGCACCGTGCCGATGGCGCTTCGCCGCGACGCGCTGACCGGGGCGGCCGAATGCATCGCCGCGATCGAGCAGTTCTGCCGCACCGATGAGGGCGGGCTCGTCGGCACCGTCGGCTACATCCACGCAAAACCCGGCGCGACCAACGTCATTCCCGGCGAAGTTTCGTTCACCATCGACATGCGCGCGCCGACCGACATGCACCGCAAGCGCGCGGTCGCCGACGTCGTCCGCCAGATCGAGGCGATCGCCAAGCGCCGGCAGCTTGCGCTCCAGCTCGACGTCACTCATGAGAACCGCACCGCGCCCTGCGCGCCCTGGCTGAAGGACCAGATCGCGCAGGCGATCGCAGCGGAAGGTTTTGGTGTGTTCGAGCTGCCGAGTGGAGCAGGACACGACGGTATGGCGATGATCGACATTGCCGACGTCGGCATGATCTTCGTCCGCTGCCGCGGCGGCGTCAGCCACCATCCGGACGAGCATGTCGAACTTGCCGATGCTGATGCCGGCGCGCGGGTGCTACTCAGGGTGATCGAGAATTTTCGGCCGCGGGAGGGGTAGGCCCGCTCCCGCAAGTCACCGGATGGAGACACGAATCAGACAGGGCTAGAATAATGGCCGCCCCCACCGGGATCACGAGACATCATTCGACAACGCATATGAATAGCGACATCTCTTTTCCATCCCATCGCGCAAACCGCTTTTATCAGGGACTGACCGCGACCGTTGTCGCCAACGCTCTTCAGGCGATGAATTTTCTCGGTGACCGCTTCCTGAGGAAGTCGCATCATTCGTTGTCGGCCATCGAGGATCTTTACCGGCACTCGATGGACAGTGCCTTTTCGGTGACGGAGTCCTTTCTTGTCACTGGCGCGCCGCACGCATCCGCTTACTACCCGCGTGACTTCGCCTGGTTCTATCCCGACGTCCTCGATCCCGAGACCATCATGGATGCGCAGGACGCGGTCCGGCGGGCACGGTTGCTCGAAAAGAGCGTCCGTCTCTTGCTGGAGGCGGTTCGCGCCGACGTCGTCACGACGACCATCGTTCCTGCGGGGCGTGCGCGGTATCTCGGCGTGAACTATTTCTCGCGGCCCTCGGACACGCTGCTCGGCATTCTTGCGGGTCTTCAGCAGATGCTCTCTGCCGAGGAGAGGGCGTCGTCTTATCTGGCAATGTCCCAATGCGCTCATGCCGGCCGTCTGTTGCTGGCCGAATATGGCGCCGACCTGAAACGGGCGATCTTGCACCTCGCAAGCGAGCTTGAGCCGTTCAACGATGACGGAGCCGGTCATTTGCTGTGCGACGTCGGCGCCCCTCGTTCCGCGGCAACGGACACGCGCGCCGAACGCAGGCGTTTCGTCACCAACGCCTGCGTCTATACGACCTTCGTGTGGGGCGTGCAGCTCGGCGTCGTCGACGAGAGCGAACTGAAGGCGCTGCTCGGACGTGAGCTCGCACAGTACAAGAAGGAGCTGCTCAGCCTGTTCGGCAAAGACGGTTATATCAGGCACTCCCTGGACGACCCGGCGGGCTCGCCGGCGTCCTCCGTCGCGCTGGATTTCGTCAGTGTGCATCGCGGATTCTGGGACCTGAGCGAGGCGAGCGAACGTGTGCTGTTTGCGGCCACGACGGATCTGGTTATTGCCGAACCTCGCTTTCGCATCCCGAGCACGTTCCACTTCCTGGTGTCTGCGGATAATCCGCGCAACAAGATGATCCACAAGATTGCGGCGCCCGCCTACCAGGGACGTTCCTCGTGGCCAACATTCAATGTCGAATTTGCCGATCGCATGCTGGACTACGATCAGCACGCGGGGAGCGATACTTATCGGTCCTACGCCCAGGGGATATTGAAGGACATTCGCACTGCGACCGAGCTCCATGGCGGTTATCAGGAATTGATCTCGGAATCAGGGCTGAAATACCGTACCTGGGCCTACAAGGGAGCCGTAGCGCACTCTTGGTTTCCCCGCTTCCTGTCCGTCTGGAGCAGGGCGTTCGGAACGCCCTTGCTGCATTGGGGCGACTGACCGGCGCTCGCGCGCCGATGGAACGTCGCGGGAAATCGCCGACAAGTCGTTGATCGCAATCCACAAGCCCCCCGCGCACGTCGCGCCGGTTGCGACAATTGGCCTCTGCACGTCGTCACAATCCCGTAACGGAAGTGATATGTCCGCGCAGCACGTCTGACAACTGCGCACCTTAGCCTGACATGTGTTGAAACAATTCTCTGCATTCAGGAAACGAACAGAGGGGCGTGCAATGCTTTCGAAAATGACACGACGACTACGCGATCGCACCGTGGTCACGGCTGGGATCCTGGCGCTGATGGGATGTGACGTCTATGCGATGGACAACAACGCTCTCGGTGGCAACAACAAGAATGGCGAGCGAACCGAGACGCCGATCAAGCATGTCATTGTAATCCTTGGCGAGAACCGCACTTTCGACCACGTGTTCGCCACCTATGAGCCGCGCCCGGGCGAGCGGGTCGACAATCTTCTTTCCAAGGGCATTATCACCAAGGACGGAATCCCCGGTCCGAACTACGCCAAGGCGTCGCAGTCCTCCGCCGTCGTCAACAACACCTTCTCCATCAACCCCGGCCAGAAGACGCCATACAACCACACGACCAACAAGGTGCAGGCGCCGGGAACCTCTTACGCGCCGCAATCCTGCTACACTTCAGTCGATCAAGCCGCGCTCAACGGTCCGGGCTGCCTCACCACGCTGCAACTCGCGGCCCAGGCCGACTATGGTTTGAGGAAACAGGACCTGCCGCTGCTGACCACCGGTGCGACGGGGCTCCCCGGCAGTTCGCCGGACTCGCGCATCGTGGATTTCGACAATCTGCCCAACGGCCCCTACCCATTGGTCACCCTCCCGCAAGGTGACGAAATTCCGGTAAGCCTCTACAAGACCTACGGCGGCAGCCCGGTGCACCGTTTCTACCAGATGTGGCAGCAGCTCGACTGCGATGTCAGCAAAGCCACTCACCACAATCCAAGTGGATGCCAGTCCGACCTGTTCACCTGGGTCGAAGAGACGGTCTCTTCGGGCAGCAACGGCAATCCCACGCCGAAGCCGCTCAAGGAAGGTGATATCGCGCTCGGCTTCTACAACGTCGCCCGGGGTGATGCGCCCTATTTGACGGAGCTTGCCCGCAAGTACACGCTCAGCGACAATTTCCATCAGGCCGTGATGGGCGGCACCTTCGCCAATCACATGGCGCTCGGCTATGCCGACGCGCTCTACTACGCCGACGACAAGGGCGATCCCGCGAAGCCGGATCACGTCCTGGTCCCCGGCTCCAATCCGCCGCAATATGTCAACGAGATCGAGAACCCGAACCCCGCGCCGGGCACCAACAACTGGTATCTCAATGACGGCTATGGCGGCGGCAGCTATTCGAACTGCTCCGATCCGAACCAGCCGGGCGTCGGTCCGATCGTGACCTACCTCAACGCGATTCACGTGTCGCCGCGCTGCGCGCCGAACGCCTACTATCTCCTGAACAACTATGTTCCGTCCTATATCGGCAGCGGCGCCACCGATCCGATCAACAACGGACCGTTCACGCTGCCGCCAGTGATCAAGCAACGGCACATCGGCGATGCGCTGACGCAGGCGGACGTCTCCTGGGCCTATTTCGGCGAGCGCTGGAACGACTTCAAGACCGCGCCGGGCGAAGGCACCAATTTCGGCGCACTTGATCCGGTCGCCTATCTCTATTGCAATATCTGCAACCCCTTCCTCTATTCGTCCTCCGTCATGACCAACAAGACAGCGCGCGATGCGCATCTGAAGGATACGCTCGATCTGTACGATGCGATCGCCAACGGCAATTTGCCGGCCGTGTCCATCGTCAAGCCGAGCACCTTCAACGACGGTCATCCGTCGTCGTCCCGGCTCGACCTCTTCGAGTCCTTCACCAAGAAGATCGTCGACCAGGTGAAGTCCAACAAGGAGCTGTGGAAGTCGACCGCTATCGTCATCACCATGGACGAGGGGGGCGGCTACTACGACTCCGGCTACGTGCAGCCGGTCGACTTCTTCGGCGACGGCACGCGCATCCCGCTTTGGGTGGTCTCGAAATATTCCCGCGGCGGGCACGTCTCGCATGAATACGGCGATCACGTCTCGATCACCAAGTTCATCGAGCGCAACTGGCACTTGAAGCCGCTGGGGCCGAAGACGCGCGATACGCTGCCCAATCCAGTGGCATCGGACGACAATCCCTACGTTCCGACCAACCGGCCGGCGATCGGCGATCTCTTCGGCAACTTCAACTTCGCCGATCGACACGACGACGATCGCGACGATGATTGATCTCGGCCGATAGCCTTCATCCGTATGACCCGGCGGCCGCCCGGCCGCCGGGTCAATCTCGTTTTGCTCATGCAGCATGGAGTCATCCGCGTGAACGGCATGCTACCGCCCAGCGCGAGCACCGCTTCGATCGACGCCGCGCGCCGCGCCTTCGCCGGCGGCGATCTGGCGGCGACCGAGCGGATATGCGCGCAGCTCCTGGCAGGCAATTCGTCGGACTGGCGTATCTGGGCGCTCCTGACCGAGACCGCGTTCTCGCGCGGCCGGCAGGATGCGGCGATCGTCAGTGCGGATCGCGCCGTTGCGCTGGCGCCAGCCAATCCGATCGCGCTGGCGTTGCGCGCCAAATGTCTGTTCGTGAGCGGGCAGACGCGCCAAGCCTGCGAAGTAACAGAGGCCGCGGCCAAACATCTTGGCGATGCACCGGACGCGCTCGATGCGGTCGGCGCGATGTTCGGGCTGCTCGGGCTTCAGCAACGGGCGAGGGAGCTCTTCCGCCGCGCGCTCGAGCGGCAGCCCGGCGTGCCGCAATATCTGTTCAATCTCGCTGCGGCCGAGCGGATGATCGGTGCGCTCGATGATGCCGAAATGCATTGCGACGCGGCGATCGCCGGCGACCGTCACTACGGCCTTGCCCATTACCTGCGCTCGGACCTTCGCATCCAGACCGCAGACCGCAACCATGTCGACGAGATGGAGGCGCTGATCCGCGAGGGGCGGTTGTCGCCGCCGGCCGAGATCATGCTGCACTTTGCGCTCGGCAAGGAATACGAGGATCTCGAGCTCTGGGGCAACGCGTTCGATCACGTCGAGGCCGGCTGCCACTTGCAGCATCGATCGCTGCCGCGCGCCCCCGCGGCCGAGATTGGTGAGGTCGATGCGATCATCCAGGCGCACACGCGTCGCTGGATCGAGGCAGCGCCGCGCGGGCACGCCGAGGCCGCGCCCGTTTTCGTCACCGGCCTGCCGCGCACCGGTACCACGCTGGTAGAACGGATCATCGCCAGCCATTCCACCATGCATTCGGTTGGCGAGACCAGTGCGTTCACGGCCGAGATGCGCCGTGCGATGGTGGCGCGTCCGGGCGGCCGGGACCTCGAAGGCATCGGCAGACGCTATCTCGACACGGCCGCGGCGCTGCGCGTTCCGGACAACGTCCGCTTCATCGACAAGACGCTGGAGAATTATCTCTATTGCGGCCTGATTCACGCGGCGCTGCCGTCGGCGAAGATCATCCTGGTGCAGCGGCATCCGATGGATTCGTGCTGGGCGATCTACAAGGCACACTTTCGCGGCAAATTCTCGTTCTCCTATCACCAGATCGAGCTCGCCGAGTATTATCTGGCCTATCGCCGGCTGTCGCAGCATTGGCGGAGCGTGCTGCCGCCGGATGCTATGATGGAGATCAAATACGAGGATATCGTGCGGGACCAGGCGGCGGCGAGCCGAGAGATCATCCGCTTCCTGGGGCTTGCCTGGGAGGACGAGGTGATGCGGTTTCACGAAAGCCCGGCGCCCTCGGCGACCGCCAGTGCCGTCCAGGTGCGCCGCCCGGTCTACGCATCCTCGGTTGGCAAATGGCGTCACCATGCCGAACGGCTGGCGCCGCTGCGCGAACGCCTTGCGCGGGAGATTCCGGAGGCGGAGCTGGTATGACGATGCGGCGTGTTGCCCTGCTGATCATGACTGCATCGGTCATCCTCTTGGCCGGCGATTGTGCGGCAACGGCGGAGGTGCAAGTCGATGGCAGGCCGGATGCCGTGCATATCGAGGCCCGCGACGCCACCCTCCGCGACGTCCTGGCGGCGCTGCACGACCGCTTCAATCTGCGCTATCGCGCGAGCGACACGCTCGAAACGCAAACGACCGGCGTGTTCGACGGGCCGCTATCGCGCGTGGCAGCCAGGCTCCTCGATGGCTACGACTATGCGATGCGGATTACGCCGGATGGCGTCGACCTGCTCGTGCTGGGACGGCAGCAATCGAGCGCCGCCGTCGTGGTTGCGGTGACGCCGGCAAGTGCGGCGAGGCCGCCGCTCACGGCGGCGGAGCGCAGGCACTATGAGCATGGGCACCTCCGCTAGCGCCCGACGGCGGCTTAACCTGCCGTCACGTCCACCGTCTCGCCGCCCTCCAGCACCTGCGCCGCCTTGGTGCGGTCGAGATCACCTTCCCAGGCGGCGACCACGACGGTGGCGACGCAGTTGCCGATGAGGTTGCCGACGGCGCGCGGCATGCCGATGAACCAGTCGACCGAGAGCACCAGCACGAGGCCGATCGCTGGAATGCTCGGCACCGCGTTGAGCGTCGCTGCCAGGATCACGATGGCCGAGCCCGGTACGCCGTGGGCGCCCTTCGACGTGATCAGGGACACGCCCAGCACCAGCAGGAGATCGCCGAAGGACAACGGCGTGTTGGTTGCCTGCGCAATGAAGACTACTGCAAGCGTCAGATAGATCGAGAACGCATCGAGGTTGAAGGAATAGCCGGTGGGAATCACGAGACCGACCACGGAATCCTTCACGCCCATCCGTTCGAGCTTCTTCATGATCTGCGGCAGCACCGCATCGGAGGAGGCGGTCGCCAACACGATGGTCAGCTCCTCGCGCAGGTAGGCGAGAAATTTGAGGATGTTGATTCCGGCGAGCGCCATCACGCCGCCGAGCACGCCGAGCACGAAGATGCCGACCGAGACGTAAAACAGCATCACCAGCGAGACGAGCTGCTTCAGCGAACCGGCGCCGTATTTACCGACGGTGTAGGCGACGGCGCCGAGCACACCGAGCGGTGCGACCCGCACGATTAGCCCCATGACGCGGAACAGCACGGTGGAGGCCGCATCGATCATGGTGGTGACGAGCTTGCCCTTCTCGCCGCCGACCAGCGCAAGGCCGACGCCGAACAGGACGGCGAAGAACAGCACCTGGAGCACGTCGTTGCGCGACAGCGCATCGAATGAGGTGCTTGGGATCACGTTGAGCAGAAAGGCTCCGATGCCCGCGCCCTGCAGCTTGTGGGCGTTGTCGGCGTAGGTGTTGAGTGCCTTGGCGTCCAGCGTCGAGGGATCGATGTTCATGCCGTGGCCGGGGCCGAAGGCATAGGCGAGGACGAGGCCGACCACGAGCGCTACCGTCGTCATCGCCTCGAAATAGACCAGCGCCTTGACGCCGACCCGGCCGACCTTCTTGAGATCGCCGGCACCGGCAATGCCGTGCACGACTACGCAGAACACGATCGGCGCCACGATCATCGAGATCAACTTCAGGAAGGCGTCGCTCAGGATCTTGAGGCTGATGGCGAAGTCCGGGACGGTCACGCCCAGGATGATGCCGAGCACCAGCGCCGCCAGGACCTGGACGAACAGCGAGGTGTAAAGCGGCTTCGGCTCGGCGGCCGGCGCCGCAGTGATGGTCGACATGGTGAACTCCCCCGGTTTGACGCGTCTTGGACGCCAAAAAGGAGCAACAAGCGTGCCAGATTGTCACGGTCTGGCTGGGAATCTGCTCTTTTTTCGATTTTCTCCAGCGCCTCCCTTCAAACCGAGGGGATGATGGCCCCTTCGAGGGATGCCTCGCCGGCCTGTTCGGTCGGGCCGTCCGAGTGCCGCCTCAGGATCAGCGGCAGCAGCCCGCCGACACGCAGGGTCTCACATTCCAGATTGGTTTCCACCGCCGCGATGGCAACAAAGCGGTAGATCTCGGCACCGTCCCGCAGGATGCGAACGTTCACCGCGGCGCGCGGCTTGAGCGCTTCGACGGGTGCGTCGATCTCCAGTCTGTCGTCCGGCCTGAGGCCCAGCGTTTGCGGCCGGCGATCGGCCGGCAGGCGGAGCGGCAGAATGCCCATGCCGATCAGGTTGGAGCGGTGGATGCGCTCGAAGCTCAGCGCCAGCACGGCACGCGCGCCGAGAAGCGCGACGCCCTTCGCCGCCCAGTCGCGCGACGAGCCCATGCCGTAGCGCTCGCCAGCCACGATGACCACCGCGCGCTGTTGCTTCTCATAGTGCTCGGCGGCAAGCCGGAGCGATAACCGTTCACCGGAGCCTGCAAGGATCGTCTGACCCGGCGGCAGATCGGGGGCGAGCAAATTGCGCACGCTTTTGTTGGTGAAGAGCCCGCGCAGCATCACTTCCCAGTTTCCGCGGCGCGCTGCGAACACGTTGAGATCATGCGGGTTCGCGCCGCGCGCGACGAGATAACGAGCCGCCTCGCCGTCCGCCGCGATCGCGCCCGCCGGCGAGATGTGGTCGGTCGTGATGTCGTCGCCGAGCACCAGAAGCGGCGTCGCCGCGTAATGTCCAAGGCGTGTGCCGTGGCCGAAGCCGGCAAATGGCGGCCGCCGGATATAGGTGGATGTGTCATTCCATGGAAACAGAGCCGTGCGAGGCGCCTCGAATGCCTTCCAATCGGCGCTTGCTTCCGCGGCGTCATAGGCGAGGCTGTAATCGCCCGACTTTCGCGCCAACGCCAGTGCTGTATCGATCTCGCGGCCAGTCGGCCAGAGATCCGCAAGGCGCACTTCGGTGCCAGCCGCATCGCGCATGATGGGATCATGCAGGATGTCGCGCGCGACGTCGCCGGCCAGAGCAAAAGCTACGACCAGCGGTGGCGATGCAAGAAATCCGAGCTCGATCTGCGAATGCACACGGCCGGGGAAATTGCGGTTGCCCGACAGCACGGCGACCGGCGCCATTTGCTTCTCCTCCATCGCGCGTGTCATGCGTGGTGCCAGCGGCCCTGAGTTGCCGATGCAGGTCGTGCAGCCATAGCCGACGATGCCGAAGCCGAGCGCCTCGAGATCGTCGAGCAGGCCTGAGCGTCGCAAATAGCGCTCCGCGGTCGGCGATCCCGGCGCAAGCGAGGTCTTCACCCAGGCGGGAGGCATGAGCCCGAGCCGCCGCGCCTTGCGCGCGAGCAGACCGGCGGCGATCAGGAGCCTTGGGTCCGAGGTGTTGGTGCAACTCGTGATCGCGGCGATCGCGATCGCGCCATTGACCGGCGGATCGGCCCGCTCCACGTCGGTGGTTGCAGCGGAACGTGCTAGCGACAGCGCCGCGGCGGTCTTGCCGGCTGCGATACGGTCCTGCGGGCGGCGAGGGCCGGCGAGGCTGACCTCGATCTCGTCGAGATCGATGCTGATCGTCTCGGTGTAGCGCGGCGAGGCTTCGGGATCGAACCAGAGTTTTTGGCGCCGCGCATAGGTTTCCACCAGCGTGACCTGCTCGCGCGACCGTCCGGTCTGTTCGAGATAGTCGAGCGTCCGGGCGTCGATCGGGAAGTAGCCGGAATTGGCGCCGAACTCCGGCGTCATGTTGGCGACGACAGCCCGATCGCCGGCGGAGAGCGCGGAGACACCTGGCCCAAAGAACTCGACGAACCGGTCCGCAAGGTCGATCTGTCGCAGGCGCTCGGTGACGGTTAGTGCAAGGTCGGTCGCGAGCACGCCTTCGCGCAGCCGCCCGGTCAGGCGGACGCCGACGACATCAGGCACACGCATCGTCACGGGCATGCCGAACATCACGCTTTCGGCTTCCAACCCACCGACGCCCCAGGCGAGCACGCCGATCCCGTTGATCATGGGCGTGTGGCTGTCCGTGCCGATCAGCGTATCGGGCGCGGCCCACGTTGCGCCGTCGCGGTGCAGCGTCGTCACGACGCTGGCGAGCCGCTCCAGGTTCAGCGTGTGCATGATTCCGGTGCCAGGCGGATGCACGCGCACGCCGTCGAGGCCCTGGCTGGCCCATTTCATGAAGCGGTAGCGCTCGCCGTTGCGCGTGAGCTCTTGCGCCATGTTCCGCGCCATCGCATCCGGCCGTGCGAACACATCGACGCCGAGCGAGTGGTCGGTCGAAACGTCGATCGGGAGGACCGGATTGAGGCGCTTTGGATCGCCACCTGCCTCCGCCAGCGAGGCGCGCAGCCCCGCAATGTCGACCAGCGCCGGACCGCAGGTCGTGTCGTGCATGAGAATGCGCGAGGGCTGGAACGCGATCTCGCTCTCGCTGCGTCCATCGGCGAGCCAATCGAGAATGGCGGCAACTGACGCATCTTGATCCGTACCGCCGGTGCGCAGCACGTTTTCAAGCAGGATGCGGTGGATCACGGGCAGGCGAGGGAGGTCCTCACCTGCCACGGCCGCGATGTCGGCGATGCGATAGGTCTGCGATCCGCAGCGAAGCGTTCCGAAATCAGTCATCTCTCGATCCTGCCTATGCGATCAGGCGTGTTGCTCGGCAGCCTGCGTCTGCGCTTCGTCCGTGTTCTCCATTCGGGCGAACCAGGTCATCAGGAACGACACGAACAATAATCCGCTGAGGAACAGGAGCCCGCCATAGGTACTGCCGGTGGCGTCCTTGATGGTGCCGATCGCATAGGGTCCGGCGAAGCCGCCGAGATTGCCGATGGAGTTGATCGCCGCGATCGACACGGCTGCGGTCGAGCGCGTCAGGAACAGGCCGGGCAGCGACCAGAACGGCGACTTGAAGGCGTAGATGCCGGCAAGCGACAGCGAGATCAGCGTCATCGCGACGGCGGGTTGTGCGACGAGCCCGGTGAGCGCCAGCGCGACGGCGCCCCACAACAACGGAATGGCCGAATGCTTTTGCCGCTCGCCGGTGCGGTCGGAGTTGCGCGACCACAGCACCATCACGATCGTCGCAAAGGCATAGGGCAGCATGGCGACGAGGCCGATCTCGAAATTCGTCAGCGACGACGAGAGGCCCTTGATGATCTGCGGCATCCAGAGACCGATGCCGAGATTGCCGACCTGGTAGATGAAATAGATCACCGACAGGAATAGTACTTTTGGGTTGGTGATCGCGGCGACGATGCCGAGGTGCTGAACATTACGGCGGCCGGCTTGGTCCTTGCGCAGCTCCTCGGTGAGCCAGTCGCGTTCCTGCGGCGTGAGCCATTTGGCCTGCTCGGGGCGATCGGTCATGATGAAGTAGTTGACGATGCCGGCGACGATGGCGGGGCCGCCTTCGAGCAGCAGCATCCAGCGCCAGCCGCTGAGGCCGAAGCCTCCGACGTGGTCCATGATCCAGGTGCTTAGGGGTGCGCCGATCAGATAGGACACCGGAATCGCCGCGGTGAACAGCGCGATCGTGGTCGCCTGCTCCTTGGCGCGGAACCAGTAGGTCAGATAGATGATGATGCCAGGAAAGAAACCGGCCTCGGCGACGCCGAGCAGGAAGCGCAGGGTGTAGAGCTGCATCGCGCTCTGCACGAAGGCGCTCGCGGTCGCGACGATGCCCCAGCTGATGAGGATGCGCGAGATCCAGATCCGCGCGCCGTATTTGTTGAGCGCGATGTTGCTCGGCACCTCGAACAGGAAATAGCCGATGAAGAAGATGCCGGCGGCAAAGCCGAAGGCCTCGCTCGACAGCGCGAGCTCCTTGTTCATCTGAAGCGCCGCATAACCGATATTGGCGCGGTCGAGATAGGAGATGACGTAGAGGCCGAAGCAATAGGGCACGATGCGCCAGGACACCTTGCGCATGGTGGATTGCTCGATGGTCGCTGTGGCGGCGGACATTGATGGCGTTCCTTGCTGCGTTTCGTCGGGGGCTTGTCGGCAACGCCACAACCTTCCCCGCAGGGACATGTATGCATTTTATAATATAAAATGCAATACGGTCGAAGTCAGACCTTCGGGACCTTGATCAGGCCGGCGCCCTCGATGTGCACACGAAGGAAGTCCGACGCCTCCTGACGCAGGCCTTTTTCCAGCAATGTCAGGATGTTGATGTGCTCACGGCACTGGATGGGAAGGCGGCTGCGGTCCACCGTGATGCGGTATTCCACCAGCCGGCGCAGCCGGTTCACGCGCTTCACCGCATCGAGAAAGAACGGATTGCGCGCGCAACCGACCAGCATCTCGTGGAACTCGGCGTTGGCGGCAAAGATCTCCGAACGCGAGGCGCGCTTGTAACCGCCGTCGAGCAGCCATTGCTGCTGCTCGCGTGCGGCCGCAAACGCCGCGCGATCGATCTCGAAGCTCGGCAGCAGCAGGGCCTGTGGCTCCAGCGCGACGCGCAGTTGATAGCCCTGCTGATAGCTCTCGCGCGAGGTGAGGAGCAGGCCGAACGCCCAGCCATTACCGGGCAGGCGCTCGATCCAGCCTTCATCGGCGATCTTTGTAAGGATTTTCAGGAGGCGCGTGCGGGAGAGACCATAGCGGCGCATCAGCTCGTTCTCGCTGACTTTGTCCGGAAGCTTTCCCGCCAGCCGGTCCTCGGCGATGGCGAAGTACCACTCGTCTTCGCGTTCCGGCTCGGCGTCCTCCACATCCGGCAGGTCGGGAAGCTCGGCGGCACTTTTGACCAGGAAGAAGCCGCGATTGGGCTCGGACCGGACCACCTTCATGTCTTCGAGGATTTGCAGTGCTGCGTTGATCGGCGCGCGCGACACCCGCAGTGCATCCGCCAGCGTCTGGCTCGGCAGATGCTGTTCGGCCTGCAAGCCGTTGGCGCGGATGTAGTCGAGGATCCGCGCGGTCATCTGGGTCGCGAGATTGGGGCGTGGCATGGGGCGACTCGGTTGATCCTCTCTCAAGAAGATGTCGCTTACCTGCGCGGACTGCACAAGCGGGACGCCAGAGCAGTTCTTGCGTCTCATAAAGAATTGTGTTTTAAAAAATAAAAAGCAATATGGGGAAACGTGACGTCCAAGAATTCTGTCCCTGCTCCGCTCCGCGCTGACGGCGCCCCGCTGTCGCGGCGCTTGTTCGCGAGCCTCGTCGCCGCCGGTGCGGTGACCGCTGCATGGCCCGGTGCATCCGCGTTATCTCAGACACAGTCCCATCCGGAGGACAACATGCTCGAAGGCTCTCGCTCATTCGTTTATGTCGGTGCGCGCACCACCAAGGAACGCAACGCCCGCGGCGACGGCCTCAACGTCTATGCAATGGACAACGCGACCGGTGCCTGGCGCCATGTCCAGCTCCTCGGCGATCTCGTCAATCCGTCGTTTCTCGCCTTCGATCGCACGCGACGCTTCCTCTACACGGTGCATGGCGATCTCAGCGACATCACGGCGATGGCGATCGATCCTGCGAGCGGCAGGCTTGCCGTGATCAACCGGCAGAGCACGGAAGGAAAGAACCCCGTCCATCTCGCGATAGATCCCACCAACCGCTTCGTGGTGGTGGCCAACCACATCACGTCCACGCTGGCGCTGCTGCCACGGCAGGACGACGGTTCGCTCGGTGCTGTCATCGATCTCGTCAAGCTGGAGGGCAAGATCGGCCCGCATCGCGTCGAGCAGCCCTTCGCCAAGCCGCATCAGGTCGAGTTCGATCCGTCAGGCGCGTTCATCGTGGTGCCGGACAAGGGCCTCGACCTCGTCTTCACCTACAGGATCGATGCCGAGAGGGCAAAGCTCGTGCTGGCCGGCAAGCCCGTGCAGGCGCGTGAAGGTGCCGGCCCGCGCCACGTCGCGTTTCACCCCCAAGGACGGCTCGCCTACGTCGTCAACGAGCTTGACTCGACCGTCACGGCCTACCGCTTCGATCCCGCAACCGGTGCGCTCAACCCGTTCCAGATCGCCTCCGCGGTGCCCGATGCCTACACAGGCAACAGCCGCGCGGCCGAGATCGCGGTATCGTCCGATGGACGCTTCGTCTACGCCTCCAATCGCGGGGATGACAGCATCGCGACGTTTGCAATCGATCAGGTGACCGGCCGCCTCTCGTCCGTCGGCTGGACGCCGAGCGGCGGCAAGACACCGCGATTCTTCGCGCTGGCGTCGTCGGACACTTTGCTGTTCGCGGCGAATGAGGACACCGACACGGTCAAGCTTTTCAAGCGCGATACCACTAGCGGCCGCCTCATTGCGACCGACCAGGTGGTTCACATCGGCAGCCCGGTTTGCATCCTCTTCAAGACACTTTGATGCGCCAGGCGTGCGCTCGGATTGGTGAGAAGGCTTGAGCACTGGGCGGCTGTAGTAGAACGGCGCCCATTGCTGCGGCGCGGCTTGCCGCAAATCTCGGCTTGCCTGCCAAATCGCCAAATGTCAGACTTATGACATGAATACAGCCAAACGACGCGAATCGAACCTTCGCGACGAATACGCCGAGATGACGCGGCAGCGCATCGTGGCAGCCTTTGTCGAGACTTTAGAGGACGAGGCGGCCGACGACATCTCGATGGCAGCGGTGGCCAAGCGCGCCAAAGTTGCCGAGCGGACCATCTATCGCCACTTCAAGACCCGCGCGGAGCTCTTTGCGGCTGCCGGAGAGTGGATCGAGAACAACGTCTTCAGTTACATTCCCTTCGCCTCGCCTGATGAGCTGCCCGATATTTTCCGCAAGCTCTGCAAGCGCTTCGATCGTCATCCGCATCTGGCGCGGGCCATTGCGATGACGCGGGCAGGTCGCCGAGTGCGCGCGGGCTTCCGGCGCCACCTGATCGAGCAGCATCGCAAGGCAATGGCGCCGCTGGTGCGGCATCTTCCTGCGAAGGAAGTCCGCCAGGCAGAGGCGCTCGCGTCCTATCTCAACAACGTGCTGGCCTGGAACGCGATGCGCGAAGACTTCGGCATGTCCAGCACTGATGTCGCCGATGCGATCGAGTGGGCGCTCACGACTCTTTTGAAAGATGTCCGTCAGCGCGATGCCGCCGCGGCGCGCAACGGCAAAGCCGGCAAATCGCCGCGAAAGCGAACCACGGCCGCGAAAGAGCCGGCGTAGAACGAGGCATGCCATGAATGCGATACCCGACGATCTCCTGATCAACGCGCCCGACGAGGTCCGCATTCGCCAGGACCTCGTGCTGACGGCGCTCGGCCGTCGCCCGGCTGATCGCAGTCTGCGGGTCGGAAGATTGCTCGACGTCCATAGCCGTACCTGGAGCGAGGATCAGGAGATCGTCTTTAGGGGACGGCGCATCGCGTGGGTGGGGCCGGCGGGAAGCTATCCAGGCGAGGTCCGCGAGCGGGTGCACCGGCCTGATCTCGCCGCCGTGCCCGGCTTCGGCGAGGTGCACAAGCATATCGAAAGTTCGCATCTGACGCCGGAATGGGAGGCCGCGTTGGTGCTGCCGCATGGCAATACCTGGACCTGCGAGGCGAGCCACGAATTCTCCAACGTCAACGGCGCGAAGAATCTCGAATTCTGGTTCGAGGCACGCTGCCGCGGCTCGCCGCTCAAAATCTTTCCGCAGCCCGGTTCGGCCGTGCCACCGACGGCTTACGAATGGGGTGGCGGCTGGTATGGGCGCGAGGAGCAAGCGCGCTTCATGGGCGAGAGCCTGATGGTCACCGGGCTTGACGAAGTCATGGACTGGCCGGCGGTGTGGAACCCTGACAACCCTTCCTACAAGAGGCTCTGGGGTATGATCGAGGCAACGTTCGCGGCGCGCGGCGTCGTCGAAGGCCATGCCTCGGGCCTGCGCGATCTGCCCTCCATCAATGCCTTTGCCGCGGCGGGGCTCGCCTCCGATCACGAGGTGCAGACGCCGGAAGAGACCTGGGACAAGCTCACGCGCGGCCTGTTCGTCGAGCTGCGTGTCTACGCGATGGACGAGATCGTCAAATGGCTGCTTGCCAAGGGCTTGCAGGATTGGTCGCAGATCGCGTTCACTACCGATGACCGCAGCGCCAGCCACACGCTCGAGCTGGGCGCCAGCGATCACAACGCGCGGGTCGCGATCGAAGCCGGCCTCCCACCGGAGATCGCAATCCAATGTCTCACCATCAACCCGGCGCGGCACATGCGCCTCACGCCGTTCGTCGGCAGCCTCGCCCCGGGGCGCTTCGGCGATGTCGTGTTGCTCTCGGACGTATCCAAGCTCACCATCGCTGAGGTGTGGGCCGATGGCGTGCAGGTCTCCAATGGCAAGCGCTACCTCGGTGATGTCCCCAGGATCGAATGGCCGAAATGGGCGACCAGGACGATCAATATCAAGCGCACGATCAAGCCGGAAGATTTCGCGCTGCCGGCCGACCCAGGCCGCACCACGATGAAGGCGGCCGTGATCCGCCCCTTCCACTGGCATCCCGAGTTCTACACGCTCGAATTGCCAGTGCGGGACGGCGCCGTGCAGCGCGACGAAAGCGAGGCCATCACCAAGTTCGCCATCGTCGACCGTTTCTCTGGCGAGGGACGGGTTGCAAAGATGTTCTGGCGCGGCTGCGGACCTCGGACGCCGGAGACGGCGCTGGCCTGCTCGGTCGCGCATGACAAGCATAACATCTGGGTGGTCGGCTCGTCTGACGCAGCGATGGCCAAGGCGGTGAACGCGCTGATCGAGCTTCAGGGCGGATGGGCACTGGTGCGCGAGGGCGAGCTCGTTGCGACCGTGCGCTTCGAGGTCGGTGGGCTGATGAGCTGCCGCTCGGCACAGGCGCTCGATGCCGAGATGCAGGCGCTCTACGCCGAGGGCCGCAAGGTCGACTGGATGTATGAGCCGACCTTCCGGCCGCGCTGGTATCCAGGATTCCCTGAACGACTGATGTTCGCAACGCTGACCTGCGCGCCCTGGAGCTGGGTGCTGGTAGCGCCGTGTGAGCAGGCGCCGCTCGGGTTCATCAATGTGCAGACCGGTGAAGCGCACCCGGTAGTTTGGTAGGGGAGTGACGGGGATGAACGAGATGACGCCACCGCAAGCCGCTTCCGCAGAACCGGCGCCGCGCGCCGCCGTGGGCCCGCTCGATCGCATCTTTGGCCTCACCGAGCGCGGCACCAGCGTCGGCCGCGAGGTGATGGCCGGCGCGACCACCTTCGCGGCGATGGCCTATATCGTCGCGGTGAATCCGGCAATCATGTCAAACGCCGGAATGGACCGCGCCGATCTCGTCAGCGCCACGGCACTCGCCGCGATCTTCGGCTCGGTGCTGATGGGCCTTTGGGCCAACCTGCCGCTCGCCGTTGCGCCGGCGATGGGCTCGAATGTCATCTTCACCTATGTCATCGTCAAGCAGATGGGCATGCCGTGGCAGGGCGCGCTTGCCATGGTCGCCTTCACGGGCGTGCTGTTCTTGATCCTCAGCCTGTCGAAGCTGCGCGAGAAGGTTGCGAAGGATGTGCCGGAAGCGCTGAAGATCGGCATCCAGGCTGCCGTCGGCACGCTCATCGTCTTTATCGCACTACGCGGCGCTGGCTTCGTTGTGCAGAACCCCTCGACCTACATCGCGATGGGATCGCTGCGCAGCCCGCCCGTGCTGCTGACGCTGTTCGGTCTCCTGCTGACGCCGGTGCTGGTGGCGCGCCGGGTGCCCGCGGCGCTGATCCTGTCGATCGCGGTGCTGACCCTGATCGGCTTTTTCGTTCCAGGTGGGAACGGCAAGATGGTGACGTCGGTGCCATCAGCGATCATGTCGTGGCCGCGCTGGCCGACCAGCACCTTCATGGCGCTCGACGTCGGCTATCTCTTCAGCCATTTCGTCGTGGCGCTGCCGCTGCTGTTCTACTTCCTGTGCGCCGAATTCTTCTCGACGCTGGGCACGCTGATCGGCGTCACGGGTGCTGCCAATCTACGCAGGGCAGACGGTTCGATCCCGAATGCTACTGCGGCGTTTGCAACCGACGCGACGGCATCCATCGTCGGCCCGCTGCTCGGTACCTCCGTTGTCACGGCCTACATCGAGTCCATCACGGGCGTGCAGGCCGGCGGGCGCACCGGCCTGACCTCGCTGACTGTTGCGGGGTTCTTCTTCCTCGCGTTGTTCTTCTGGCCGATCTTCGTCATCATCCCGCCGCAAGCCACAGCGCCCGCGTTGGTGCTCGTCGGCGTCTTGATGATGCAGGGTCTCGCGCGCATCGACATGACCGATCTCGTCAATGCGGTGCCAATTGTGCTCACCCTGCTGGTGACCGTGCTGACCAACAACCTCATCAACGGCATGGCGCTGGGGACGCTGAGCTACATTGCGCTGGAGGTGACCATGGGGCGCCGCGGGCAGATTCCCGCAATGGTCTGGGGGCTGGGTGTCGTGTTCATCGCCTACGCGATCGTGACCGCGCAGATATTCTGAAGACAGGGCTACGCCGCCAGATCCAGCAGCCGGCACGATCCGCGCACCAGCACCTTGCGGCCGGATGAAGTCATGACGGGCACGCCGTCGCTGATCGCGACGAGGCCGAGTTTGACGAGGTCTTCGACCGCATGGGCCTTCGAAAAACGATGGAGCGCCGGGCAGCGCAATGCTTTCAGCATTTCCCACTGGTCCGGAGAAAGATTGAAGTCGAAATCGTCGTTCATGTTGCCTCGAAATACCTGACCGTTCGTGCACCGATTAGCGGCGCAGCATGAAAACCATGCGACGACATTGAGTCGGGAATTCGATTGGCTGTTTAGAACATCCCTTCACAAATTGCCGCAGGTTATTGCGCCACAATAGTTAAGATCGCGAGCACGAGAGTATCGTCCCGATCTTCGATCACCTCTTGATGATCGATAGTTGATGCTGCATCGCGAACTACCGCAGTGCACGGGAATAAGAGCTGTCCCATTCCGCGTTGCGATGTGCACAGGAAAATGAGACAAGCCGTTCAAGACTCTGTTACGGTGATTCCTGGGGAATGGCTTCACGCAGCAGGAGTGGAGTGCATGAACAGGCTGGTGGAAATTCGCAGTCAGGAATCCTTTTGCCGGGAACGTGCGGCGCTGGATTCGAGACGCCGGGTTTTCTGGCTCGCACAGGCCGAAGAGTGGGAGCAGCGCGCGCTCGACGAGATCGCTTATCACTTTCGCGAGTGCAATCTGGCTCACGGGGATTTGCACGCACTCGCCAGCTAGCGGATTATCACCGGTTTACTGATAGCTCGCCACGATATCGGACACGGCGCGCTCGAGCTGTTGCGCGGTAGCGCATTGTCGCACCACGCTGCAAAATGTCGCGTAGCGCGGCATCTCGGAATCACCAAAGCCCCAGACCATGCGGCCCTCCGGATTGAGCCAGACCAGCCGCTTCGACCGCTCCGAGATGCGCCGCAGGATGTCGGCGCGCGGATCGAGATTGTTGCTGCGGGCGTCGCCCAGCACGATGACAGTGGTCTGCGGCGTTAGCGTGCTCATGAACTCATGCTCGAAGTCGTCGAGCGACGAGCCATAGTCGGATGAGCCGAAACCCACTTTGGACATGATCTCGGCCATTGCCGCCTCGGGCGAGTTCGATTCCAGAATGTCACTGACCTCGATCAGATGCGAGGAAAAGGCGAAGGAGCGGACGTCGTCGACCACCTCGTGCAGCGAGTGGATCAGCAGCAGGAAGAAATCGGAGACGCGGGCAACCGAACCTGAGACGTCGCACAATGCCACGATCTTCGGCCGATCGCGGTGCTTGCGCTTCCAGGCCGTGAGGAACGGCACGCTGCCCCAGGCGGCGTTGCGGCGCAGCGTGCGGCGGACGTCGAGATGGCCGCGCCGCTGGCGCTTGCGCGGCTTGGAGTAGCGCTCGCGCAGGCGGCGCGCGATCTTGCGGATCAGCGCGCGCATCTCATCAACCTGGCGCGGCTCGATTCGGGCCAGCGGCGCATTGCGCAGGATGTCGTTGCGCAGGTTTTCGGCCTCCTCGCGCGCATAGAGCGCGAGCCCCTGCGAGACCGTATCGCGGACGGCTTCGCGCAAGCCATCGAGCGCCGCGCGCAGACGCTCGGCAAGCGACGGATTGGTCGCGGTCAGTTCGTCGAGATCGTCGCGCAGCCGCTGGAGACCCATCGCGTCGAGGATGCGGCTGGAAAAGATCCCGCGCTGGGTGGAGTAGCGGATGTTGGACAGCGACGCCGCGCTGGCGGCGCCGGCGATCGCGGCGGCGATCGCGTTGCGGTCCTGCGACAAGAGCATTTGCGCCAGCGAGCCCAGGCCTTCGGTAGGTTGACCGCCTCCCGCGTCATTGGCCGCGTCGGGGGAGGGCGGCTGACTGCCCTCCGGAGGCGTATCGTTGTCGTTGGTCTCGGGTTGCTCCTGGCGCGGCTCCGGTTGGCTAAAAAACAGATCAAAGCAGTCGCCGAGCGCAAGCTTCTCGTCCTGCGACTTTGCCAGCGTCAGCAGCAGCGCGTCGCGCAAGATGTTGCGGTCGGAAAAGCCGACCTGCGCGACCGCGCGCATGGCGTCGATGCTTTCGGCGGGCGAGACGTGGACGCCGGCACCACGTGCCGCACGAAAGAAGCGATGGAGGTTTTCCCGCATCGGTATCAACCGAAGACGTTCGACCGCGCCGCCTTGGCAATGAACGTCGTGACGTGGGGCGCCGCTGCCTCGATGTCGGTCTCGTATTTCAGGAGCACGTTGAGCGTGTCCCTGACGGTCTCTGTGTCGAGCTCGCCGGCCTGCAACAGCACCAGCACGCGCGCCCAGTCGATAGTCTCGCTGACCGAGGGCAGCTTTTTCAGGTCCAGCGTGCGGATCTCGTGGATGAAGCCGACCATCTGCCGGCGCAGCGTCTGCGAGATGCCGGGCACGCGGCTCTCGACGATGCGCTCCTCCAGCCGCTGCTCGGGGAAGCCGATGTGCAGATGCAGGCAGCGCCGCTTCAAGGCGTCGCCGAGATCGCGCTCGCTGTTGGAGGTGAGGATCACCGTCGGTGGCGTGATCGCCGAGACGGTGCCGAGCTCGGGAATGGTGACCTGGAAATCGGACAGGATCTCCAGCAGCAGCGATTCAAACTCGGCGTCGGACTTGTCGATTTCGTCGATCAGCAGTACGCAGCCGCCGGGCTGCTCGAGAGCCTGGAGCAGCGGGCGCGGTTCGACGAATTCCTTGGAGAAGAACACGTCGCCGAAATCATGCAACTGGTCGAGCGCGGCGTGCAGAGTCTGCGCTCCGCCGAGGACTTCGCCGAGCTTGTCCTTCAGGATCTGGGTGTAGAGAAGCTGCTTGGCGTATTTCCACTCATAGAGTGCCTTGGCCTCGTCGAGGCCTTCGTAGCATTGCAGGCGGATCATCTTCATGCCGCGCCAGGCGGCGATCGCCTTGGCAAGCTCGGTCTTGCCGACGCCGGCGGGACCCTCGACCAGGATCGGCTTCTCGATCTGTTGCGACAGATAGACTGCGGTCGCGATCTGCCGGCTCGCGATATAGCCTTGCGCGGCGAGGCCGCTCTCCACTGCCTCGATCGAGGTCGAGGGCTTCTGATCAGCCACGAATGGGCGCTCCCGATAGTCTACTTGAGGCTTGTTCTGCCCCCCTTCCGGACAAAGGACAAGCCTCGATTATCGGGGAACACGTTGCACTGGCGCCATTTTTCCGCTCAGCGCAAATACCCGAGCGCAGGGCTCGGCGTCTTTATCAGTGACGCAGCAGCTCAGGTTTTTGAATGGTCTGCCGCAGTTCGCCGCCGCAATCGGCGCATTCGTAGACGAAGTCGATCTTGGCAAGGCTCCAATGCGGCTCAACCTCCCGCACATACATTGGCAGGAACCCCATGCAGCACGGGCAAATCACAGGCGCGATCTCGATGTCCTGATGATGCTGTACATAGGCTGGCATCTCGGCTCTCCTTCGCAGGCGACCATCAAACCCCGCGCAGAATCTACTGCCGGCGGCGTAAGCGCCGTCATCAACTCTTTCGAACAGAGGCGGAACGGCCGGCATTTGTCCACCGCTGTGACATTCTTGTAACGTCTCTGTACTGTAACGGGCGGACTAAATGCCTATTTCAGAGACCGATCAGCTTTCTTCCGACGAGCACTCCAACAATAAGGGAGCAAACACCCATGACCCATGCCATTCGTTTTCACAGAACCGGAGGTCCGGAAGTCCTGGTTTGGGAGCAGGTTGAGGTCGGCAAACCCGGTCCGGGCGAGGCGCGCATCCGTCACACCGCGGTCGGTCTCAATTTCGTCGACATCTATAACCGCTCGGGTCTCTATCCCGCGCAACTGCCGAGCGGGCTCGGCAGCGAGGCGGCCGGCGTGGTCGAGGAGGTCGGACCCGGTGTGACGGATTTGAAGCCGGGTGATCGCGTTGCCTACGGCGCCTCGCCGCTCGGCGCCTATTCCGAGGCGCGGCTGATCCCGGCCGACCGGTTGTTGAAGCTGCCCGATGGCGTCGACGACAAGACCGCGGCGGCGATGATGCTGAAAGGGCTCACGACGCAGTACCTGATCCGGCAGACCTATCGCGTGAAGGCGGGCGACACCATCCTGCTGCATGCGGCAGCGGGCGGGGTCGGCTTGATCCTGAGCCAGTGGGCGAAGCATCTCGGCGCAACAGTGATCGGCACGGTGAGCAACGACGAGAAGGCCAAGCTCGCGAAAGCTCATGGCTGCGACCACGTCATCATCTATACACGTGAGGATTTCGTGAAGCGCGTCGACGAGATCACCGGCGGCAAGAGGGTTCCGGTCGTCTATGATTCCGTCGGCAAGGATACTTTCCTGAAGTCACTGGACTGCCTGGCGCCGCTCGGTGTCGTCGCACTGTTCGGCCAATCCTCCGGCGCGGTCGAGCCGCTCAATCTCGGTCTGCTCGCACAGAAGGGCTCGCTCTTCGTTACCCGTCCGACGCTCTTCACTTACGCGGCGAAGCGCGAGAACCTGGTGGCGATGGCAGGCGAGCTGTTCGACGTCGTGAAGTCCGGTGCGGTGAAGATCGAAGTCCACCAGACCTATCCGCTAAAGGACGTGGCGAAGGCGCATGCCGATCTCGCGGCCCGCAAGACCACGGGATCGACCGTGCTGCTGGTGTGATACCGGGTCAGATGGTGATGCGGGCCGCTCGCGGCCTGCATCACGACCGTTCGTGCTTGCGCAGGTCCCGGGCGTGATCGAAGCGGGTCACCTGGAGGGTCGACCTCGCCAGGCGCAATCTCAGGCGGCGCGGCCTGCGTGAGGATGTCCTCGGTCACGTCCTCGACCGCGGACCCGCTGATTTCGTGGATGAAGCAGATGTTTCCGTATTCACCGGAGGCGACGCGCGAAACGACCTCGCGCCGGGTGACTTCGGGATCGACAACCGCTTCGCGGCCGCGGCGACCATAATCGATCATCACGACGAAATACTGCATCAAAAATCCTTGCCCGCCTCGAGGCCACCTGCAGTATTTCTGAAAATAAGAACATAGTCAAGCCTCGATTTCCAAAAATCGGAAATCGAGGCTTTGCGGTCTCCGGCAGGCCACGTGTTACTTGCTCTTGCCCTTGCGCGCGCGGGCGGACTTGGCGCGCAGACGCTCGAGCTGGCCCTTGGGCATCGTGAGGCAGATCTCGCCGACCCACTCCAGCTTCACGCCGACGATCGGCTTGACGTTGAAGCTGGCGAGATTGACGACGGAGGGGGTCTTGCCGCGTTCGATGGTTTTCAAATAGCGCTCCCCCGTTTTCAGCCGGACCACGGCCTCCTCGCCATAGAAGCTCGATAGCGGGAAGCGCTGCTCCTTGTAGACCACGATCACGTCGCCGTTCTCGTACTTGGGCAGCATCGAATCGCCCATGACCTCGAACGCCACGGTCTCCTCCATGATCGGGAAGGGCAGCACGATGTCGCCAAGTCCTTCCGGCGGGACCTGCTCATACTCCGGCTCGATGACGGCGCCGGCGCCGACCCGGCCCATGATCGGCGAGAGATTGAGCTCAAGGTATTCCATGATCGGCAGGATTTCCGAGGCCTTGACCAGGCGCTCGCCGCCGAGGATTTCGGAGACAGCGCCGGGGCGGACGCCCATGGCCTGGGCCAGCCCGCCCTTGCTCTTGCCTGACCGCTTCAGGCCCCGTTCGATCATTGTCGCGTCCATCATGGTGATTTCCTCGCTTGTCGAGCTTTCGTGACTATCTTAACCCGAAATTCGGAATTATCTATTACGAATATCAGAATTCTGGCTTGACTTTGTTCTTCGGAATATCGGAATGTGTGGCTCGCCTCCGGAGTGTCGTTCGGACCAGATGAGGCGCATCACAGGGCAAGACAGTATGGAACCGGGCAACTGGGCGTCGGAGCATTCCGACGCGCTGCGCGACTATTTTCTCAAGGGAATGTCTTTCGCGGAGATCGGGAAGGAGATTAACGCAAGATTTGGAACGAATTACAGCCGCAACGCGGTGATCGGGCGGGCCAAGCGGATGGGGCTTGCCGCGCCCAAGCAGATGCAGGCTCCGCCGATCGCGCCGCATCTGCCGAATGGACTGCAGTGCTGGCCGACCCCTGCGGGGAGAGGCGAGACGTCCAAGCCGCCCCTGGTGCCGGCCGAACCGGTCAAGCTGCGCTGCGTCGGGATACGGCCGCGGCTGGTCTCGCTGCTCGCGCTCGAACCCGGCGACTGCCGCTATCCGTATGGCGGGGACAAGGACGGGGAGTCGATCGCCTTCTGCGGTCATCCCCGGCGCCCGGGCTCCAGTTATTGCACGCCGCATTTTCACCTGACCTCCGGTCCCGAGACGGCGCGAACGACCGGCCCGGTCATCCTGCGGCTCGTCGCGGCTGCCTGAACCTGGCCGCCCCGTGCTGGGAATCCGATTTCCATCGTTTTGTGTCAAGGAGTATCCAAGTGGCACGTGCCAAACGCAGCAAAACCTTTAGCCTCGGAGGGATCTACGACCGCAGGTCACGCGACTTGGCGCTCCACGCCGAAGTGGCGGAAATCGAGGTCGACGATCCCTTGGGCCTTGATCCCGGCGAGAAAATCATCGCGTTGCGCTCAATTCGCAACGATCCGCTGGGCCGGCTCCACGCCCATCACCAGATCGACGAAGCGCAGTATCGCGGCGGCCGTGCGTTCCAGAACGACTGGGAGAAGGCGGAGCGGGGTCCGCAGGCGGTCGACCCCAGCCGGGAATATGTCGACGGCACCCTCGGCCGGGAGCCCGTCACCGAGAGCCAGCGCAAGGCGGTGCTGCGGCTGAACCGGGTCGAACGCGAGCTCGGCACGGACGGCGCTGCGCTCGTGCACGATGTCCTCGTGCTCGGACTGACGATGGAGCAGGTCGGCGAACGCCGCGCGGTACGCAGCCAGCGCTGGAACGACTATTTCTCCAAAAGGTTGCAGGAGTGCCTGGATCGGTTGGCACAGGTCTACGGCTTTGCAACCGACGGCGGCGCGACGAGCCCGCCCAGCTCCAAAGCGCGATGAGATCGTCGTCGCGCTTCAGGTTATTGTTCGAGCGTGATCACGCATGTCACGGATGCGGCATGATCTGGTACGGTGTCGTGTAGGGTTCGACGCGGAGCGAGGCGTTGGCCAGTAGTCCGATCTTGGCGGTCGGCGCCTGCTGCATCTCGCCGTTCTGGCCGCGGTGGACGTTGTATTGCCACACGGTGAGATCGCCCTTCTGCGCCAGCGCATGTGCCACGGCGCTGGCGTCGGTGCCGCCGAGCGCCTGGAGTTCTTCGGCGTTCAGTCCGATGACGATTTCATCCTTGACGGTAACGATCTTGAACAGGTTCACCTTGGCCTCCTGCGCCCATGCGCCGTGCGATGCGAAAGTGAAAAGCGCAACGGCCGCGCCTTTGATGAGATTGCCGCGAGAAAGCATGCCGTCTTCCTTTGCTGGACGCGCGCCCGAATCGTTAGTCCAGAAGTCAGCCATGGCGCCCGTGACGTGCGTGGCCGTATCGCACTGGGCTCTTGGTCGTCCGCTTGCGAATGGCGGTTCATGCCTTTGAAAAATATCGTAAGACGGTGAACCGCGATGGGGCGCGCCGTGT
The DNA here is from genome assembly GCF_059803455.1 of Bradyrhizobium sp. UFLA05-108. Lineage (NCBI taxonomy): Bacteria > Pseudomonadati > Pseudomonadota > Alphaproteobacteria > Hyphomicrobiales > Nitrobacteraceae > Bradyrhizobium > Bradyrhizobium sp. UFLA05-108. The sequence continues at coordinate 70,959 of NZ_JBANAZ010000013.1, forward strand.
CCAAGTACGAGACTAAAAAGGGGACCTCAGATGAAATTCGCCGGCATCGTCTGCTTTCTCGCTTCTCTGGCTGGGGCCGGCGCCGCTCACGCAACCGACCCCTCCTACGTCGGAAGCTGGAAATTCACGAGCGCGGTGGTGGCGCCTTGGGCGGATCCGCAGCACAAACCCGACAGCACCGAGCAGGCGCGGTTGATGGGCAAGATAGTCGTCGTCGCGGCCAAGGAAATCTCCGGACCGCGCCCCTTTGCCTGCGCCAAGCCGCAGTACAAGCTCACCGACTACGGCGCCGACATGATCTTCCAGGGCGCCTTCGACGAGTTGCAGCACTCCAGCAAGAAGGCCGATCCGAAGGCGCTCGCCGCCTCTCTCGGCTTCACCGGCGCCAAGATCAAGACGCTCGAGACGGGGTGCGAGATCGATTTCCACTTCGTGGATGATGGGACCATGGAAGCGGGCCTCAATGATTACGTCTACACGCTGAAGAAGCAGTAGCCCGATCGCTGCTGCAGTAGCGGCTATCCTTCGAGACGCCCGCCTTTGTAAGGCCCCTCAGGATGAGGTCTGATTTCGTGGGGACGTATTAGATCCTCATGGCGAGGAGCCCGCAGAGCTGGCGTTTCGAACCGTGAGGCCCCCGGGCACGTTCATAGCTTTCCACCGGGGGCCACCCCTCAAATCGAATTAATATGTGAGTATCGTCCCCGCCCGTTCCAGGTTCATATTGGGAAACAAAATACGCCGGTTGTCGCATTGACGCAGATCAAGCCAAGGTGCAGCTATGACCTGCTGAATCCTGTCGCGGACGGGGGTGGACCGGGTCCGTTATCCGGAATTGCCGAGGTGCGATGACGACGAAGCAACCCTCTCCCAGCAGTTTGGCTTGCCGGAAGGGTTGTTCCTTGTCATAGTTGCAACCTCGTCGGGTTCGCCCGAGCCGTTGGGGTCATTCGGTTTGGCGGTCCGCCCGGGGTCGCCCGGCCGAAAGCCGTTCATGTCCGAGGTTGGTTCTCGAACGACGTCTGCCCTCTCACGAAGGCCGTTCCTTTCATAGGTGCGAGATGAAAAACCTCAATTTCGCGACTGAACTGCACCTGAAGCTGGGGGCGCCCGCGAGTCAAACCGTCGAGAGCCTGCGACTGCTGCGCGCATTTCTCAAGCTCGCGCCGCGCCAGCGTTTCGAGGTCATCAAGCTGGTGGAAGACCTCACCACCGAAGAGATTCCCGAACATCCGCTTTCGTGAGGGGGTGTCGCCGGACGAAGTCCCAACCAGAGCCGACCGCCCCAGGGATCCCTGACGCCAGCCGAGCCGCTGGAATGCGATCCGATAAGTGTGATAAATCAGTCAGGGACAAGGGGAGGACGGCGACATGATCGAACCGAAGCTCGAAGTTCCGGCCGAATTGCGCGACCTGGCCGAGAAGACCATTGATCAGGCGGAAAAAGCCTTCGGCCTGTTTTTCGATGCTGCCACCAAGTCGATGTCATCAGTGCCTGGAACCGGTACAGAGGTTTCCAAGCAAGCGCTTGTTTTCACCGAACAAAACATGAAGGCGGCGTTCGAGCACGCGCGCAAGCTGGTTCACGCAACCGATCTCCAGGAAGCAATGCGCATCCAGTCCGAATTCCTGAGAAGTCAATTCACCAACGCCGGTGAGCATATGCGACAGATCACCGGCAACCTGATGCAGCCCGGCAAAGGCAAGTCCTGAACCACGGGCGGCGCGCGTGCTCACGAATTGATCTTGCGTGAGAGCGTCGCGCGGAATTCAATTGCAGGGCAGGTCCATGATGGCCCACCGGATGAGCATATCATCCGCCGTCCGTCATCCTTTCTGCTGATCCCTGTCGGCTCAACCGGCAGGGATTTGCCTTTGAGGAGCGGGTGGTTGTTTGAGCGTGCTCTCCGCACAAACGCGTTCCGCGGTTGTCGCGAGGGAAAGCCGCTTCGCACCTTGCGCGAACGCGACCCTCCGGGTCTGGATCATGCTCTCGCCCGCTACTGGCGTAGCGAGCCGATATAGGCGGCAATGTCGCCGGCCTCGATTCGGCTCAATGGAAAGTTTGGCATCTTCGGATGCGGATCGAGCAGGAAGAAGGCCAGCTTCTCCGGCGTGAAGTCGGGCCTGCGCGCGATGGCGGCAAAGGCGGGGACGTCGGCGCTCGCCTGTTTCTGTTCACTCGTCACGACGTGGCAGCTCGCGCACCAGCGCTTGGCAAGGTCGGCGCCGTGATCGGCATCGGCGGCGAAAGCCGTCGATCCGGACAGGCCGCTTGCGATGATCAGAGTGGAAAGCCGTCTGACAGGCGCGCGCATGAGGCGTCCTTGAACTATTTGTCCGGTGTTCGTGCTCAACCGCAGCACGATCCGGGGAATTGCGAGAGATCGATGCGGACGATGATCGACCGGATCAGCCTGCGGGTGGAGCGGAAGAGGCGGCGAAGGAAGGCCGGCGCAGCCGCCGCGGGCAGCCTTAGACTTTCTGTGGAGTGCGACATCTGGGCTTCCTCGACGCTCAAGGTTCGCCTTGTCGCGTATTCGGGGGCGTACCGCCTTGATCTGCCGCAAGCCGGCTTGGCCGGGGTGTGGCCGTCGACTGACGAGCGGGCCTAGTAGTCGCCGGGGTTCATGATCATCGGGCTCGTCGTATCGGCCGGCGCGAGCTCGCTGCTGGAACTGCTGCGCAGGAACTGATCCAGCGTAGCCTGGATCTTCTCCTTCACCGAATCCGGGCCGCGGTCGCTCAGCTCGGTATGCTGCGCGCCGGTATTGATGATGTCGATGCCGCGCAATTTCGCCTGCTCGGGCGTTGGCAGAACGCCGGGATCGGTGACGAACTTCGGGTCCTTGGAGCGGAATGACAGGATCTTGAGGTGATCGTTGAGCACGAAGGGCACCCGCAGATTGTCGAGCGTGATCACCTTGGACACCAGCTCAGGATGCTGATGGGCGACATACATGGAGACGTCGCCGCCGTTGGAATGACCGACGAGCGTGATGTGATCGTATTCCGCGTTCTCCTGCTGCTTCTTCAGTTCGTTCAGGACGAACAGGATGTTGGCCTCGCAGCGCATGTAAACGCCCTTTCGACCGACATAGGGCTGACCGACCTTGGTCATCAGGGGCGGATCGGTCGGCAGATCCTGCTGGATGCTGGCCACGAGATATCCGCGCGCAGCGAGCACGTTGGCGAGGAACGAGTACTCGGTCGCCTTGACCGTGTTGCCGTTGCTGATGACTGCGAGTGGAAGCTTCCAGAGGCCGAGATTGGCCTTGGTCTCGTAGTCGCGACGCACGGCGACGTCGACCGAGACCGGCCGCTGGCGCGCGGCGTCGAACAGATTGAGCGTCTCGTGGCGGATCGCGAGCTTGCTCACGGCGAAATACTCGCCCGCAGCAAGAACGCAAAGGAACGCCAGAATCGCAAAAGCCCTTTTCATCGTTTCATCCCGATCACTTTTCGCAGAGGTAGTGATGGGGAACTCACGGATCGATCGATTGTGAGGGCGGGACGGGATTAAATTTAGGCAAGCTTGACCGCACGCAAACGAAGGCGGGGAACTATAGGCAGTTTGCCTTGCCCCGCTCCGGGCAGAGTCTGAAGGCGTTCGATAGCGTGAACAGGAACCGCGCGTTCCGCCGCTCATTGTCGGGCGCGCGGTAGCTGAGCGGAACAGCGACGGCAAGATCAGCCCGCAAATCCTCCGACAGGAACAGACGTATGCCGGCGCCGGCGGATGTCAGCGACAGCCCCTCGCTCGGCTGATAGCCGTCGTTCCACACCACGCCGGCATCGGCAAAGCCATAGATCTGGTAGCCGGTCCAGTAGCGGAAGTTGACCGTCTGGTCGAAGCGGAGCTCGAACGATCCGGCAAGCCCGTTGTCGCCGCTGATTTCGGCGGCGCCATAGCCACGGCCGAAGGCGGCGCCGCCGAGATAGAATTGCTGCGACGTGAACAGCGGCCGGGATGCGGTCTGGCTCGCGCCTGAAAGCTTGATTGACCACGCGTCGGTGAGAGTCTGATAGCGCGTGAACCAGGCGTTCAACACCGAGAAGTTCGCCGAGGCGCCGTCGCGCGACAGCAGGTCGTCGCTCCAGTGCGAGGCGCCGAAGATGTCGAGCCCCTGGCGATAGGTCAGCGTCAGATAGTTGGTGCCGCCGAAGCGGTCCTGCAGCCGGTAATCCGAGGTCAGGCTCGCGGTCCTAATATGGTCATTGTACCACGGCCCAAACATATCGTGTTCCGATACGTTGCTGAAGGTAAAGGCCGAGGTGAGGGTGAGCGAAGATGCCTGCGACTGAAGCGGGACGACGCTTGCCCGTAGTTCGAAGGCTTCCGTCGTCGTGATGTCGCGGTCGAGGCGACGGGCATCGCCCGGCCGCACCGCGCTGTACAGGATAGAGGCGCCGAGCCGCACGCCGTCGACACCAACCGGCGCGTCATAGGACAATCGCCCGAAGCCAAGTTGACGCGGATCGTTTGCGATCGTCGACAGGTTGACCGCCAACGTGTCGCCGGGCGCGAGGTAAGAGTTGAAGGCTCCGGTCGCATAGGTCTGCCACGGTCCGACCGATGCCGATCCAAGATTGTCCAGGCCGAACGATGTGAAGATGTGCCAGGTCTTCAGGAAGACGGTGAGGCGGAAACGGCCGCTCGCGGTACCGATCTCCTCGAGCGCAGTATCGGCGATCCGCACGCCCGGCCATCCGTTGATCAGATAAAGCTGGCGTTCAAGCGTGGCGAGGCGCGAAGGATGTTCGGCGAGGACCGGATCCAGCATCGGACGGACGCCGAACTGCTCGGCGCCATCGCCTTTCAAGTCGGTCTCGACGATGGAGCCTTCGATCACCTGAATCCGGACGCGTCCATCCTGGATGTCCTGCGGTGGGATGATAGCCCGGCTCAGATGGAAACCGTTGGAGCGATAGAGATCGCTGATCGCGCCAGCGATCGCCGCGAGGTCCGCCTGCGAGATCTGCTTTCCAAGATACGGTTGCCAGGTGCTGGCGATGCGGTCACGCTGAATGCTGTCCTCGCCAACGATGCTGACGCCGCGAAGCACGAATTGCGGCCGGGCATCGGCGCCGAGGTCGGGTCGGCCGAGACTCGGTAGTCTTACGGGGGTGCGGCCGCGGGAGTCCTGATCGGATTGTCTGTCGAAATATTTTTCGGTCTGTCGAGGATCGAAGCCCGGCTGGTTCGCCTGCTGCGCGAGAGCTTGCGGAATTGCCGCAAAAGTCGGCACAAGCAGGCCCATTGCGGTAACAAAATGTCTCCACCGGCCTCTCCATCGGGACCGATCTCCGTAGTTCAACTGAGTCGTTCCCCGGGCATGGTAAGAGATCGTTAGGCGCATGATTTTTCATAGTTTTTTATGGTCAACGATTGGTTAACGGGGCCATGGATCTTGCCGCGACTCCGGCTAATCCTATCTTGAGACATCTCCGATAAACCTCAGGCCGGCTCTTAGGCGGACTGAGGACTCATATGCTCGGCAAAGATGGAATGCGGCGCACCCTCCTGGCTGCGTTCGTACTGGGATTTGCTTCCAACGCCTTTGCCGCGGATGGCGGTGTCTGGTCGGTCAGCAAGGCGTCGGGCGAGGTCTGGATCGCGACCGACGGCGTCCAGCAGGTCTCGCTCAAGCAGGAAGAGACGCTGAAGCCTGGCGATACCATTCGGACCGGGCGTAATGGTCGCGTGCTTCTGGTGCGCGGCGAAGAGACAATCCTGATCTCACCGAATTCCGTCGTCGCTCTGCCGACGGAGCAGAAGGACGGACTTTCGACCACCATCGTGCAGCAGGCGGGCTCGATCCTGCTCGAAGTCGAAAAGCGCAACGTCAAGCATTTCGAAGTCGAGACGCCCTATCTCGCCGCCGTGGTCAAGGGCACGCAGTTCAGCGTCACGGTGAACGCCGACAGCACCAAGGTCGGCGTCGTCCGCGGGCAGGTCGAGGTCTCCGATTTCCGCACCGGTCAAATCGCCCGGGTGATGCCAGGCCAGGCTGCGACGGCCTTCGAGCATGACAAGCCTGGCCTCAACCTGAGCGGCTCCGGCACCTTCAATCCGATCGAGCAGGGCAAGCCGCGCGCTTCGACCATCGAGCGAGTGCCGGTGCCGAAATCGGGCCTGCCGGCCCCGCGCAACGCCGCGAACGGCCACACCTTCCACGCTCTCGCGCACATCGAGAGGGGCAAGGCAGCCGGAGCGGCTTCCAAACCCCAGAATTCGGCGAGCGGGTCTTATGTCAAGTCGGGCGTGGTCCGCATCTCAGGCGCGCTTGGCGAGGTGAAGCTGAATTTCAGCAAGGTGACGCACGGGCTCGCGCGCGGATCGGTTACAACTGCCGCCGTCAGAAGTGCGTCAAGCTCCAGCACCGACACCGTCTGGAGTGACAGCAGGACGAGCACGACGACGGTCTCCAACAGCGCCGGCCAGACGGCGGTGACGACAAGCAGCAGCGGCGCGAGCAGCAGCACGAGCTCCTCGAGCACGACCACGACCACGACGACGACCGCGACAACCGCAGGTTCGTCGAGTGATAACTCCAGCAGTGGAAACTCCGGTAACGGGAACGGAAATTCCGGCAACGGCAATTCCGGCAATGGTAACGGAAACAGCGGTGCCACCGGAAACGGTAAAGGCAACAACGGCAACGGCAACGGGAATGGCGGGGGCAACGGCAGTAACGGCAATGCCAACGGCCACAAGCACTGAGGCCATTCCGTAGGGGATCAAGGGGGCGCATCCGGATCGAGCCGGATGCGGGGGACTAAGTGAAACGCTATCGACCGCATATTCTGGTTGTGGCTGCGCTTGCTGTCGTGCTGTCCACGGGATGGCACGGCGCGCTGCGCAGTGCGCTCACCGATTTGCGCTTCGCCTGGCAATCGCGCGCGGCGAGCGGCGATATTGTGGTGGTTGCGATCGATGCCGCATCGATCGACCGGATCGGCGTCTGGCCGTGGCCGCGGCAGCTACATGCCGAACTCCTGCGCAAGCTCGAAAGCGCCGGTGTTCGCGACGTCGCCTTCGACGTCGATTTCAGCACACCGTCCGATCCTGCATCCGACCAAGCTTTCGTCGAGGCGCTGAAGGACGTCGGCGGTTCGACGATCCTGCCGTCCTTCAAGCAGCCGGCACCGAACGGCGGCAGCAGTGGGATCCACATCAACCGTCCTCTGACGCCATTCGGCGAACAGTCGTGGCCGGCCGTCGTCAATGTTACCGTGGAGCCCGACGGGCTGGTTCGACGCTATCCTTTCGGCGAGAGGCTCGGCGAAGAGTTCGTGCCTTCGATGGCGGCGGTGTTGGCGGGGCAATATGCCAACCGGAGCTCGCCGTTCCTGATCGATTTCTCGATCCGTGCGGCATCAATTCCGCGCGTCTCCTTTGCCGACGTGCTGCGCGGCGACGCCACGACGCTTGTCAAGCTGAGGGACAAGAAGGTGCTCGTCGGGGCCACCGCCCTCGAGCTTGGCGACCGCTTCAGCGTACCCAACGGCAATGTCGCATCCGGTCCCGTGCTACAGGCGCTGGCGGCGGAATCGATCCTTCAGCATCGCACGCTGCGCTCGACCTCCGATACCGGCATGATCCTGGGCCTCGGTGCCCTGGCCTTGCTCATGATGTTCTCCTGGCGCCGGCTTGGTCCGGGCGTTCGGGTCGTGATCCTCGTTGCGGCGGCGGCGGCAGTCGAGCTCGTCGCTGCCCTCGCGCAGCTGAAATGGCCGCTCGTCATCGACACGTCGCTGTTCCACATCGCGACCATCGCCTATCTCACGGCGATCGCGCTCGACGAGATCGATTTCCGCAGCCTGCTCGGTCGCATCGCCGAGAGCCGCTTCCACCGCATCGCGATGTCGCTTGGCGACGGCCTGATCTGCACCGACGAAAATCACATGATCACGGTGTGGAACCCCGGCGCGAGCGCGATCTTCGGCTACATGCCAGCGGAAATGATCGGCCGCCCCTTCGAGGCGCTCTGCGCAGCGTCGATCGACGGAGCGGGCAAGCGTTTCTCGATGCGAGACGCTGCACGTCAGGCTTTGCTGGTCCCGGGCGGGGCCGTCGTCGTCGAGTTTGAGGGACGGCGCAGGAACGGCGAGGTGTTTCCGGTCGAGGCCAGCTTCTCGGGCTGGCAAGGCACAGACGGTTTCCAATATGGCGCGATCCTGCGCGATATCTCGGTCCGCAAGCGCGAGGCCGAACGTGTGAAATATCTCGCCGAGTACGACTCGCTCACCGGCCTTGGCAACCGCAACACCTTGCATGCGGCGCTCGTCGACCTGGTCGCGACGGCGAAACGGCAGTCGCACGAGATCGCGCTCCTGGTGCTGGGGCTCGACGGCTTCCAGCAGATCAACGATGTGTTCGGTCATGCGGCCGGTGATCTCGTGCTCAAGGCAGTCGCCGCGCGGCTGCGGACCGAGGCCGGAGACAATGCGATGGTCGCGCGGCTCAGCGGCGACGAGTTCGCGATCGCGATCGACTGTGTCGAGGCCAATGAGCCGATCGCGGTGTTCACCGAGCGCGTGACACGCGCATTCGAGCTGCCGCTCGTGGCCGGCGCGCGCCAGCACCGCGTCAGGATCAGCGTCGGGGTCGCGGTCTATCCGGACGGCGGGCAGAACGCCGACGACCTCCTGAGCAACGGCCATCTCGCACTCTACCGGGCGAAGACGACCCACCGCGGCGGCTGCGTGATCTTCGAGAGCACCATCAGAGAGGAGCTCGAGAGCAGGCTGACGCTGGAGAGCGAGCTCGCGCAGGCCGCGGACCGCAACGAATTCGAGCTGTTCTACCAGCCTCAGGTTCGTCTGGTCGACGGCGCGCTCCTCGGCGCGGAAGCGCTGATCCGGTGGCGTCATCCGTCGCGCGGCTACGTCTCGCCGGCGGAATTCATGCCTGTCGTCAATACGTCGGCGCTCTCGGAACGGATCGCCAGCTGGGTGATGGAGACGGCCTGCAAACAGGCGCGGGCGTGGGAGCTCGCCGGCAACAACGTCCGTGTCGCGATCAATCTGTCGCCGTCGCAGCTTCATTCCGGCGATCTCGCGCATTCGGTTGGCGAATTGCTCGCCGCCACCGGCCTCTCGCCTTCGCTGCTCGAGCTCGAGGTGACCGAGGATATCCTTCTCCTCGACGAGGCGCGGGTGCTCGACATGTTCAAGCGGATCCAGGAGCTCGGTGTCCGCGTTTTGTTCGACGATTTCGGCACGGGTTACGCGAGCTTGAGCTATCTGAAGAAGTTTCCGCTCGACGGGCTCAAGATCGACCGCTCCTTCGTGCTCGATCTGCTCGCCGATTCCGACGACGCGGCGATCGTCAGCTCGACCGTCGGACTGAGCAAGCAGCTTGGCCTCTCCGTGATCGCCGAAGGCATCGAGAACCGCGCCACGGCCGACTTCCTGGTCAGCATGGGATGCGAGGAAGGGCAGGGCTATTTCTTCGGCCGCCCGATGCCGGCCGAAGCATTTGGGCGTCAGTTTCTGACGGCGCAGCCGATCCAGGAAGCCGTCGGCGCCGCCTGAGTGCGACGCGCGGCGGTACAGACAATCCCGGCAGAATCAGTATCATCAGTCTCGTGCGACATGCCCGTCGTTTCGAGGCTCATCGAGATCGTGACGGATTATCAGCCGGAGCTGGCCAAGGGAGCACTTCTGCACAGACAGAAGGGCCACCGCGATCTGCGATTGGACGTCTGCCGCGGATTGGCGCTGTGGTTCATCTTCATCGATCACATCCCGGACAATTCGCTGGCATGGTTGACGCTGCGCAATTACGGCTTCAGCGACACCACCGAGGTGTTCGTCTTCGTCTCCGGTTACACCTGCATGCTGGCCTATGGCGGCGGCCTGCCGGAGCAGGGGTGGCTCACGGTGATCGTCCGGGCGCTGCGGCGCAGTTTCGAGATCTACTGCGCGTTCCTGCTGCTGTTTGGGGCCTATGTCGCACTGGTGTGGCTCGTCGGCGGTGGCGAGCGCTACGTCGATGAAACCAACACGGGCTTCTTCTTCAAGGACCCCGGCGCGGCGCTCGTGCATGCGGCGATGCTGCAATATACGCCCGTCAATACCGACATCCTGCCGACCTTCGTGCTGCTGCACCTCGCATTTCCGCTACTGCTGTGGCTCCTCATCCGCATCCCCACGACAACGCTGGCCGCTTCGTTCCTCGTGTACCTGATGGTCCAGCTCCGGAGCTGGCACGTGCCGGCCTGGCCGACGGGTGAGCTCTACTTCAATCCGTTCGCATTCCAGCTCCTGTTCGTGTTCGGCGCCTGGTATGCGGGCGGCGGCGGTAACATGATCAGACCGCTGGTGCAGTCGCCGGTAACTCTGGTGCTCGCGCTGTTCTATCTGCTGTTCAGCCTGGTCATCGCCTTGAGCTGGCAGTTCGATGTGCTGACACGACTGATCCCGGACGACGTCTCGGAATGGATCTATCCGATCTACAAGAGCCACCTGGCGCCGGTGCGCCTGTTGCACTTCCTCGCGCTGGCCGTCGTGGTTTCGCGGTTCACGTTGCGGAAGGAACGCCGACCGGTGCCGCCGCTTGCGATCGCGATGATCCGCTGTGGCGAGAACTCGCTTTCGATGTATTGCCTGGGAGTCCTGCTGTCCTTTGTCGGTCAGGTCTTCCTCAGCGATGTTTCCGGCGGTTTGGTCGCGCAACTCTGGGTCAGCGTTGCCGGAATCGCGGTGATGATCGTCGCCGCCACACTGGCGACATGGGAGGCGCAGCTCGATCGGCGCGGACCGAAACTGTTCTGACGTTAGCGCCGGCGCGCAATCGCGACGCCGAACAGGAACGCGACGAAAAGGCTCGCCAGCGGAGCCTCGCGGGTGATCGCGGCAACCGTCGAAAGCGGCTCGCCGGGCCTTCGCGCCTCTTGGATGGCCGCGGTGAGGCGATCGACTGCGGCATGCAGGCCGCCGGCGACCTCGCCGATCGTGCGGGAGACGTCGGTTGCGGCATCGACGGCGCGCTCGGCTAGGCCTGGCTGCGAAACTGGTTCCGGTATGTCCACGCTCAAGGCTTGAGGCCTCCACAGCCGCGAAATGACAGGGACCGGCACCTTTGGCTATCCTCGCGAGCGCTCGTTTTGAACAGCGGGTCCGAAGACCTTTGGCTATCCGCGACTGGCGCCGTCTTGACGGCGGGTGCCGGCCTGCACTGGAAATGCGGTGGGCGAGGTTTGGTTCCAGCGGTGTCGGCCCGCGACAGCATCAGCCCCGGGAAACGACGGACGCGAATCTCTGTTAGGCTGACGCCTCAGCGCAGACCTGATCAGGGAGATGGTCGTGACCGATCGCACAACATCGGATCGAACCAGGCGCATTGCGCTGCTCGGCGCTCCCATCGACATGGGGGCTTCGCAGCGCGGGACGCTGATGGGTCCTGCGGCCTTGCGGACCGCCGGCCTTGCGACCTTGCTGGAAAATCTCGACTTCGAGGTCGTCGATCATGGCGACCTTTCGGTCGCCGGCATTCCCGATTCCAGCGACGAGCCGCCCCAGAATGCCAATCACTACCGCGAGATCCAGCGCTGGACACGGGTCGTGAGCCATCGCGCCTACGAGGTCGCGAAGACCGGCGCGATCCCGATCTTTCTCGGCGGCGATCACACGCTGTCGATGGGCTCGGTCAATGCCATGGCGCGTCACTGGCAAGAGCGGGGGCGCAAACTGTTCGTGCTCTGGCTCGACGCGCATGCCGACTACAACACCCCGGCGACGACGATCACGGCGAATATGCATGGCATGTCCGCAGCGTTCTTGTGCGGCGAGCCCGGTCTCAATGGGCTGCTCGGCAAGGAGTCGCGGGCCTCGATCGATCCCGGCCAGCTCGAGCTGTTCGGCACGCGCTCGATCGACAAGCTCGAGAAGGAGTTGATGCGCACGCGGCGCATCCGCGTCGCCGACATGCGCCAGATCGACGAGTTCGGGGTCGCCGTCCTGATCCGGCGCTTCATCGAGCGGGTGAAGGAGAGCGACGGCGTGCTGCACGTCAGCTTCGACGTCGATTTTCTCGACCCCTGCGTGGCCCCTGGCGTCGGTACCACGGTGCCGGGAGGGGCGACCTATCGCGAGGCGCATCTCATCATGGAGCTGCTGCACGATTCCGGCCTGGTCCGGTCGGTCGACATCGTCGAGCTCAATCCGTTCCTGGACGAGCGCGGGCGCACCGCGCGGACGGCGGTCGAGCTTATCGGGAGCCTGTTCGGTCAGCAGATCGCGGACCGCCCGACGCCGAGCAACGCGATCTCGCCGGGTGAGTAGAGCCGATCAGATCGTTCATGCGCTGCGGCACCGGGAAGGAACTCCTCCGCTCGAGTGTGGATTTAGATCAGCCGTCGCGACGATCGCCTGATTTTGAAACGCACGCGAATTGCCAAGGCGCTCGGAAGGCGATTTCATGCGGTCGACCACGAGGGCCCGCAATGACCAAGACACAAACGACTGCCGGCATCGACGCGGCCACGCGCCGTCGTTTCCTCAGGTCTGGCGGCGCGGCACTCAGTGGAGTCGTTCTCGGCAGCGGGGCCGCCAAAGCGGACAATCTGCCGCCCGACATTCCCGAATGGATGAAGGTGCCAGGCGAGCCGATGGGCAGTCAGCCCTATGGGACGCCGTCGCCGTTCGAGAAGAACGTCGTCAAGAACATCTCGAAAAGCCTCAAACAGTATTTATCCGCGTCGAGCCGGACGCCGCTGCAGGAGCTCGACGGCATCATCACGCCGAGCGGGCTATTCTACGAGCGCCATCATGGCGGCGTGCCGACGATCGATCCGGCGCAGCATCGCTTGATGCTTCATGGCCTGGTGGAACGTCCCCTGATCTTCACCATGGACGACCTGCGGCGCTTTCCGTCGCAATCGCGCATCCACTTCCTGGAATGCTCGGGCAATCCCGGCTTTACGAAGCCTTACGGCAAGACCGCCTCTGACCTCGTAGGCCTGGTGAGTTGTGCCGAGTGGACCGGCGTGAACCTGAAACTGGTGCTCGAGGAAGCCGGCCTCAAGCCCGAAGCCAAATGGGTCGTGGCCGAAGGCGCCGACGCCGCCGCGCTGACGCGCAGCATCCCGATCGAGAAATGCCTCGACGACGCCATGCTGGTCTACAGCCAGAACGGCGAGCGGCTGCGGCCGCAGCAAGGCTATCCGCTGCGGCTCTTCCTGCCCGGTTTCGAGGGCAACATGAGCGTGAAATGGCTGCGGCGCCTGCACGTGACGTCGGAGCCCACCTATTCGCGCGAGGAGACCTCGAAATACACCGACCTGCTGCCTGACGGCACCGCGCGCGAGTTCTCCTTCTACATGGAGGCCAAGTCGATCATCACGCGCCCCTCCGGCGGACAGCGCCTCGACGCGCCCGGCTTTCACGAGATCACCGGCATTGCCTGGAGCGGGCATGGCAAGATCGCCCGCGTCGAGGTGTCCGCCGATGACGGCAAGAGCTGGCAGTCAGCGCAATTGCAGGAGCCGGTCCTGACGCGCGCGTTGACGCGCTTCCGCTTTCCCTGGCGGTGGGAAGGCAAGGCCGCCGTGATCCAGAGCCGCGCCATCGACGAGACCGGCTACGTCCAGCCGACGCTTGCCGAGCTGCTGGCCGTGCGCGGCGAAAACTATTTCTACCACAACAACGCGATCTGGCCCTGGCGCATCGCAGAGAGCGGCGAGGTGACCAATGCGCTGGCGTGAAGCTTACGGCATCGCCGTCGCGGTCATGCTGTGGGCGTGGACGAGCGGCGTCTTTGCGCAAAGTCCTTACGGCATCGGACGGCCGGCATCGCCCGCGGAGATCGCAGGCTGGAACATCGACATCGGACGCGACGGCAGCAATCTGCCGGAGGGGCGCGGCACGGTCAGTCGGGGAGGCGAGGTGTTCGCTCAGCAATGCGCGTCCTGCCATGGCGACAAAGGCGAGGGCGGTTTGGGCGATCGGCTGGTCGGCGGGCAGGGGACGATCGGCACGGCGAGGCCGATCCGTACCGTCGGCAGCTACTGGCCTTACGCAACGACGCTGTTCGACTACATCCGCCGCGCCATGCCGCAGAACGCACCGCAATCTCTCAGCACTGACGACGTCTATGCGGTGTCGGCCTACATCCTCAGCCTGAATGGACTGGTGGCCGCGGATGCGACGCTCGACGCCAAGGCGCTCACCGCGATCAAGATGCCGAACCGCGACAAGTTCGTCGGTGACGCGCGTCCCGACGTGAAGTGAGCTTCCGCGACAATCGCTGGGTTCCGAAGGAACCGCGCCGTTTGAGACGGAACCACGCGCGACCTCATTGAATTAACCCATGAGAGGAAACAGCCCAGAGTGTTCGATGGCAACAAGCTTCACGAACTCCCTTGCTATTGCGCTTCGCCATCCCGGCGTGATCGCGCTGATCGTCGCCGGCGTTACCATTGCCGCGATGCTGCTTGTCGACCATGGCCCGTGGAGCCGGGCCAAGACGCAGTCGGCGCAGGTCGCGATGTATCACACCACGGGTGAAGCCGCGCGTGCCGCGGGCGCCATGGTGCTGCCGACCGATCCGAAATCTCCGATCGAGCCGGTGCGTCCGGGGCCGAAGGCATCCCCGGCCGTCAACCCCATAACGCCGTAGTCCTTCAGCTCTTGCGGCCGTAGCTGAGCAGCCCGCCGTGGGTCTTCGGCGGGTGCGCGGCAAGCGCCTCCTCGTTCGGCTCGGTGCCCCAGCCCGGGCGGTTCGGAATGACGAGATGGCCGTTCGCGATCTCCGGCTCATGCGTGAAGAGCTCGCGGTCCCACGCCAGGCGGTCGATGTCGATCTCCATGATGCGCAGGTTCGGCATGGCGGCGCAGAAATGCGCGTTCATCATCGAGCAGAGATGGCCGTAGAAATTATGCGGCGCGACGTTGACCTCGAAGGCTTCGGCGACTGAAGCGATCTTCATCGACTGCCAGACGCCGTTCCAGGGCGTGTCGACGATCGCGACGTCCATGGCCTGCTCGCGGAAATAGGGCAAAAATTCGCGCAGCCCCAGGAGCGTTTCGCAGGACGAGATCGGGTGCGGGCTCTGCCTGCGGATATAGCCGAGCGCTTCCGGATTGAAGCTGTCGATCTCGACCCAGAACATGTCGATGTCCGCGATCGCGCGCAGGATCTTCAAATAACCTTCGGTCTTGGCGTTGAAGTTGCAGTCGAGCAGGATCTCGACGTCAGGACCGGCGCCGTCGCGGATCGCCTCCAGATGCATGTGCAGGTCGCGCAGGATTTTGCGATCGACATTGATCTCGGGCAGGAACGGCGAGCCGAAGCCGGGGCGCCAGCCGGTCGGCTTGCCCTCGTCATAGGAGAAGATGTTGGTCTTGAGCGCGGTGAATTTCTTCTCGCGCACCTCGCGGCCCATCGCCTTGACGCCGTCGAGGCTTTCGATCGGCGGCTTGTACCAGGAGGGATGATTGATCCGCCACGTCGCGCAATGCGACCAGTACACGCGGACGCGATCGCGGATCTTGCCGCCGAGGAGCTCGTAGCAGGGCACGCCGAGACATTTGGCCTTGGCGTCGAGCAGCGCGTTCTCGATCGCACCCAGCGCCTGCGCCACGACGCCGCCGGCGGCCGGCCGCGTCGCTGCGAACAGCTCGGCATGGATGCGCTCGTGCTGGAAGACGTTTTGCCCGATGACGCGGCTCGACAGGCGCTGGATCGCGGCGCCCACACCGGGCGAGCCAAAGCCTTCGTCGAACTCGCTCCAGCCGACGATGCCGTCTTCCGTCGTCAGCTTGACGAAATGGTAGTTTCGCCAGCCGGCATCGCAGGCGAGGATTTCGATGGCAGTGGCTTTGGATGATGTCGTCATGTCGCTCCCCGGCGGCTGCTTGATGAGCCTTGTTGATCTCCGCGCAAACGCTTCGCGTTTGTCGCGCTTGATTTGGCGATGCGGCGACCCGGCTTTCGCACGACGCCCGCAGAACCTGTTCGTCTTACCGCGTCATAAGACCCTCATGGTGAGGAGCGCGGAGCGCGTCTCGAACCATGAAGGCCCGGATCTCGCCCGCGGCCATCCTTCGAGACGCGCGTCCCGCGCTCCTCAGGATGACGAAAGCAGTGTTTGTCACGCAATAGAATTAGGCTAAGGCGCGAGCCCCGAGAAGCGATGGAGGCGCGCAGGGCTTATGCAGCAGCGTTGTTTTGCAGCGCGAAATGGCTGCCGGAAAGGCTGGGGATAGCCATGATCTTTCCGGAGATCGCCGCGAAATCGCGCCGGCTTCTTTCCGTTTTGGCCACAATCGCACCCCCACCATCAGCCCCATGCAAGCCTTGGCTTTTATCTCGATTCTGGCGCTGCTCACCTTGGGCGGGGCAGCCATTTCCGACCAGATTCTCACGGCCGATCAGCAAATCGTGCAGAGGGTTCAGTAAAGCGTTTTCCAGCGAAGTGGCGACCGGTTCGCGAAAGAAAACGCGTCAAAACTAGAATCTAGAGCTCAGTTCCGATTCAATCGGAACGGAGCTCTAGGGCGCACGGCTAGGGAAGGCGCATTGTCTTGGGGGACGACGCGATGCTTTCGGTAGACCAGTTTCTGAGATTGATCAGCGTGCCGGCAGTGTTCGTGGCCTTCATCATCGCGTCGCAGGTTTCGGCGGCCCTCACCTCGAACTGAGCCGCACGCCCAGAGCGCGATGAGATCAGGGGGAATCGTCATCGCGCTTCAGGTTGTCATTTCAGCATGATCTTTTCGGAAAACCGCTTCACACTTTTCCGGATCACGCTCAACCGACGACGGACGAGCCGAGCAGGGCGACGACCGCGAGCGCCATCAGCGCCGTGCCGAGCCAGCCGAGCGCGATCAGCCATGTCCGCGCCCTGAACTGGCCCATGACGCCGGCGTTCGAGACGATCAGCATCATCATCACCATGATGGGGACGGCGACGATGCCGTTGAGCACGGCGCTCCACACCAGCATGTGGATGGAATCGATGCCGGTGAAGCCGAGCGAGAAGCCGATGACGGTCGCGGCCGCGATGATCGTGTAGAAGCCGACGGCTTCATCCGGCTTCGCCTCCAGCGTGGCGCGCCAGCCGAAGATTTCCGCAACGCCATAGGCCGCCGAGCCCGCCAGCACCGGGATCGCCAGCAGGCCCGTGCCGATGATGCCGAGCGCGAACAGCAGGAAGGTGAAATCGCCGGCGAGCGGCCGCAGCGCTTCGGCGGCCTCCGTCGCCGAATTGATTTTGGTCACGCCATTGGCGTGCAGCACGGACGCTGTGGTCAGGATGATGAAGAAGGCGATGCCGTTCGAGAGCAGCATGCCGAGCGTGGTGTCGGCCCTGATGCGCGTCAGCTCGGGATCGCCCGCGCGCGGCGCCTTCGCCAGCGGCTGGCGGTTTTTGTGGTTCATCTCCTCGACCTCCTGAGAGGCCTGCCAGAAGAAGAGATAGGGGCTGATGGTGGTGCCGAGCACGGCGACCACCATCAGGAAATAATCGGCGCTGACATTGGCCTGCGGCCAGACCGCCGCCAGCAGCGCCGTGCTCCAGGGGATGTTCACGGTGAAGGCGGTCGCGACATAGGCGAACAGCGACAGCGTCAGGAATTTCAGCACCGGCGTGTAGCGGCGATAGGGCACGAAGATCTGCAGCAGGGTCGAGGACGCCGCGAAGATCAGCGCGTGCTCGTGGTTCAGCCCGCCGATGACCAGCGAGAGCGCCTCCGCCATCGCGGCGATGTCGGCGGCGATGTTGAACGTGTTCGCGGCAACCAGCATGGCGACCAGCGCCAGCACCAGCCAGCGCGGCACGATCTTCATGACGTTGGCCGCCAGCCCCTTGCCGGTGACCCGGCCGATCCGCGCGCTGACGAGCTGGATCGCGATCATGAACGGCAGGGTGAGAAACACCGTCCAGAGCAGGCCATAGCCGAACTGCGCGCCGGCCTGCGAATAGGTGGCGATGCCCGACGGATCGTCGTCGGCCGCCCCCGTGATCAGACCGGGCCCCAGCCGCTTTAGCACCATCCGGAAGGATTTTGGCGGTGCGGGAAGGATGGGGGCGGTCATGAACAGCGGGGTCTCGCGTCGGCTGGCTTTTTCCCAATTCTCCCGGCTAACTCGGGGCAAGGATCAAAAGTTCCCGCGGGTCAGTTCGACCCGCGTTTCGGATTGTCCGCATTTGCGGTTGACACGTCGGGCAAATCACCTGTAAACAGGCATCATCGCAGAAATCGTCGGAGCTCGCGCCGTTCACCGGTCGCGGGCTTTGTTGTTGAGGCGAGGGCGGAGATTGCGGACTAGCGGACGCTGACGAACATTCCCCAGGCGGCCGCGAGACCTGCTCCGGTGAGAACGTAGATCGGATTGTCACAGAACGCGCTGCCATAGGTACACATGGTGGCGCCGAACGAGCCGATCTCGTGATGGCTCGCGGAATAGAACAGGCCCGACAAGCCAAGCAGTGCAGCGGCGACGTAGTACATCGATCTCCTCCTCGATGGATTTCAAACGTCGGGCCGCCGCTCAACGCTTGATCCTTCAGTCACTCGACAAGATTGGAGGCGATAGTGGCGTGAAGAAGTTTCATTCCGCCAAATTCGGTTTCGTGCATTTTAGATAAAGTTTGATAGGTCTGTGATAGGCTTCTGATTAAGCGAAGTTGCACTTGACGCGTCGGGCAAATCACCTCTATAGTGGCATCATCGAAAGAGTTTGCATCAACCCGCGCGGAGAATTCCGCTGCGGGTTTTTTCGTCATGATGCCGCTCACGTCAGACGAGATAGCTCAGAGGGGGAGAGCATCGTTTCGGACACGGCCGACAACAGGATATCTGCGAATAACTTCATCAGGACGGGCTACCGGCTTTATGAGCCGGAGGTGCCTTGGGGGTGGCGCAATACGCTTTACTGGCGAAAATGGCTGAACGGGGTTTAGGGGCCATCATGCTTCCGTGAAGCGGAATGCGCCGCGCAAAGCACGGACGGCAGGCCATCGTTCGCTACGTTGAAACGGCCCGGCAGCTTGACGCTGCCGGGCCGTTTTTGCGTTTTGAGAGACGCCGGCGATCCGCGGCATCATTGCTTTATGATCGCAAGCGGGCAGGGGACTTGCCCGTGCCGAGAGGCGGGCTTTAAAGTTGCTATTCGGCGGGCACAAGCCGATGTAGGGAGCGAGCGCGCATGATCGATCAGCCGCAACTGCCGGAGCGTCCACCGCGCGCCGGGAACGGACCTACGGCACTTGGCGGACTGCTGGTCATCGATTTCACGCGCGTGGTCGCGGGGCCCGCCTGTACGCAGACGCTTGGCGATTTCGGCGCCACCATCATCAAGATCGAGAATCCCGACGGCGGCGACGATACGCGGGCCTATGAGCACGCCGAGATCGGAGGCGAGAGCGCCGCCTTCCTCAGCCTCAATCGCAACAAGCGTGGCATCGCGCTGGATCTTGCGGTGCCGGCCGCGCGCGACGTGGCGCGCGAGCTGATCCGCAAGGCGGACGTGGTCGTCGAGAATTTCTCGGGCGGCGTCATGAAGAAGTTCGGCCTCGATTATGTATCGGTCGCGCCGACCAACCCGCGGCTGGTTTATTGCTCGATCTCTGCCTATGGCCGCACCGGGCCGTTTGCTTCGCGGCCCGGCTTTGATCCTATCACCCAGGCCGAGAGCGGCTTCATGTCGCTGAACGGCTTCCCTGATGGCCCGCCGGTTCGGACTGGTCCGCCGATCGTCGACATGGCGACAGGGATGGCCGCCGGCAACGCTATCCTCCTTGCGCTGCTGGCCCGGGAGAAGCTGGGCCGCGGGCAGCACGTTGAAGTCGCGCTGTTTGATATTGCGATGGCCATGACCGGCTTCTATGGCATGGCTTATCTCATCAACGGCCACAATCCCGGACGATTCGGCAATTCGCCGAGCGGTTCTCCCACCGTCGGAGTCTACGAGGCGTCTGACGGACCGCTCTATATGGCTTGCGCCAATGACAGGCTTTACCGGCGTCTTGTCGTCGAGGTGCTTGATCGACCTGAGCTGATCACCGATCCCCGCTTTGCCACGCGGAAAGCACGCTCCGAAAACAAGGAGAGGCTGCGCGCCGCCATTGCCGAGGTGTTTGCAGGCGATCGCCTCGAGAACTGGATGATGAAGATGAAACAGGCCAATATCCCGGTTGGCTATCTTCGCACTGTCGAGGAAGGCTTCAATGCACCCGAGGCGCGAGAGCGGCAACGGCTGAATAAGATCCCGCACCCCACGGCGGGCTGGGTGCCTAACATCGAATCTCCGGTGTCCATGAATCTCACGCCCGCCGTTGAGCCCGTCGCGGCGCCGCTGTTGGGTGAGCACACCAGGGACGTCTTGCGCGAGACGCTTGGCTATGACGAGCGATGGCTCGCCGAGCTTGCGGAGAGCGGAGCCTTCGGAGCCGGCCGGCGACCGGGGGTACCCGTTCCCTGAACCTTGCCTAGGGCCGGAAGCGTTGGCGAATGGAAGGGAGTGACGATGAACATCGAACTCTACGGTTTCTGGCGATCGATCGCGTCCTTTCGCGTGCGGGTGGCGCTGAAGCTCAAGGCTTTGCCGTTCAGGGAAATCCCCATCGACATCATGTCGGGCGAGCAGTTCACGCCTGACTATGATGCCGTGAACACGGAGCGTGTCGTGCCGACTTTGGTGCACGACGGATACCGGGTGTTTCAATCGCTCGCGATCATCGAGTATCTCGACGATGTCAGTCACGGGCCGAGGTTGTTGCCAACCGATCCGGCCGATCGCGCATATGCGCGGTCGCTGGCTCTGGTGACGGTCGCGGACGCCCATCCGCTGGTGACGCCGCGTGTGCGCAATCACCTCGTAAAGGCATTCGGGGCAGATGGTGACGCGGTCACAGGATGGGCCGAGCATTGGGCGCGCGAGGCGTTGGCGACCTATGAGCGGCTCCTGGCAAGACGATCGCCGGCTCCGTTCGCCTTAGGCGCCATGCCCGGGATAGCTGATATCTGCATTGCGGGGCAGGTTGTGGGAGCCCATTTCCTCAAATTGAATATGGCGCCGTTTCCGACCGTGACCCGGCTCGCGGAGCGCTGTTTCGCGTTGCCGGCGTTTGCAATATCTCATCCGTTCGAGCAACCCGGGTACAAAACCGAATCCGGTCGCTGACATTGCATCGTCTTGATTTGGCGGGCTTCCGGCCGCATAACAGTTGCGGAAACGAAGGATACGAATGGTGGCCGGCAATCCCATCTCAGGTGCGGCCCAGCCGGAGGCTGAGACCGGTGAGCGTGCCTATGCCGCGATGATCGCGCGCGCGAGGGCGCTCGTTCCACAATTGCGCCAGCGCGCGGCGCGGACGGAGGAGCTTCGACGCCTTCCGCCCGAGACCGAACAGGACCTTCATGACGCCGGCCTATTCAGGATTCTTCAGCCCAGGCGTTTCGGCGGATCGGAGCTCGATTACGTTGCGCTGATCGATTGTGCCGACCTGTTGGGGCAGGCAGACGCTTCAGTGGCCTGGAATTTTGCCAATCTGGCGAGCCACCATTGGATGCTCGGCATGTTCGAAGAGAAGGCCCAGACTTTGGTCTGGGGCCGCGATGCCAATACCCTGATCGCTTCGTCGTTCATTTTCCCGGCCGGTCGTGCCCGGAAGACCGATGGCGGTTATCGGTTGCACGGAAGCTGGCCATTCTCGTCGGGCGTGGCGTCCTGCGAATGGAACATGCTTGCGAGCGTGGTCTACTCCGATGATGAGGCCGATGGCATCGAATATCGCATCTTCTTGCTTCCCAGGCAGGACTACAAGATCCTCGACACGTGGAACGCGGCGGGACTGCGGGGCACCGGTTCGAGTGACGTGGAAGTCAGGGATGCCTTTGTTCCCGACTACATGACGGTCGCCGTCGGCAATCTGGCCGGAGGTCCGACGCCCGGGAGCGCGGTCAATCCCAATCAGCTCTATGCGCTTCCGGTATTTTCCTTGTTTCCGTACGTTCTGTCCGGCGTCGCGCTCGGAAATGCTCAGGCGTGCCTGGACGACTACGTCGAGGTCGTTCGCCACCGCATATCGACCTACAACCGCGCCAAGCTGAGCGATTTCCAGAGCACGCAGATCAAGATTGCCGATGCCTCGGCGAAGGTCGACGCCGCGCGCTTGATCATGCGCTCTGCCTGTGCGCTTGCCATGGAAGATGCGCGGCGTTGCCACGTTCCGAGCATGGCAGCCAAGACCAAGTACCGACGCGACGGCGCATTCTCGGTCAATCTGTGTACCGAGGCGGTGTCGATGCTGTTTGCCGCCAGCGGTGCGCGGGGATTGTTCACGAGCGGCGTCTTGCAGCGGCAATTCCGCGATGCTCATGCCATCAACTCGCACCTTGCGTTCAATTTCGATGCAGCCGGGACCAACTACGGCCGTGTCGCGCTCGGCCTGCCGTCCGAGAACTTGACGCTGTGAGGCCGGCTGATGACTGATTTGCCCAAGCAGCCGCCGGCCGCAGACCCAGCGAACGAACTGGCGAGCGACAACTCGCCGATCGATCCGCGCGATTTTCGCACTGCCCTTGGCACCTATGCGACGGGGGTGACCATCATTACCGCCGCGGGTCCGGACGGCAAACCCTACGGTCTGACGTGCAATTCATTCGCTTCGGTATCTCTCAATCCGCCGCTCGTGCTCTGGAGTCTCGTGGTCTATTCGTCGAGCCTGACCGTGTTTCAGAATGCCAGCCATTTCGCAGTCAACGTGCTCGGCGCCTCACAGCAGGCACTTGCGAACACGTTCGCAAAATCCTCGGACGACAAGTTCACCGGCGTTGACTGGAGTCCCGGGCTCGGGAATGCGCCGGTGCTTGCCGAAGGTGTTGCCAACTTTCAATGCCGATCGGTCAATCGATATTATGGCGGCGACCACGTGATCTTTCTTGGAGCCGTCGAGGCCTATTCCTACAATCGAAACGAGCCGCTGCTTTTTGCGCGCGGGAGCTACGGGCATTTTTTGGCGGACGATGATCGCCAGAAGCCGTCGTAAGACGGACCGGTTCGGCGTTTCCGCGTTCAAGCCGATTCAGCCTTTCGGTGCGGAGAGCTGGTAGATCTCCAGCGCATCGGCATCCGCCCCGCGGCTCGCGCTGGCAAGTCTGAACAGCTGCCCCGCGAGCGAAGCCATCGGAACGGGCGTCGAGGTGGCGTGGGCGACATCGGCGACGGTGTCGAGATCCTTCAGCATAGTCGCGATGTGGCCGAGCGGCGGGGAATGAATGCCCCGAACCATCCGTGGGACGAAGAGCTGGAGGGGAATGGAATCGGCAAAGCCTCCGGCGAGCGCTTCCGGAAGTCGTCCTGCGTCGATCCCTGCATTCACCGCAAGACGCGTTGCTTCGGCAAGGACGGCCATCGCGCAGCCAACGATCACCTGGTTGCAGAGCTTGGTCGTCTGGCCGGCGCCGATCGGGCCCATGTGTGTGAGTCTGCGCGCCATTGCAAGGACGTACGGCCGCACCCTCTCGACGTCGGCGGGATCTCCGCCAGCCATGACCGCTAGCGTGCCTTCCTCTGCTCCTTTTGTGCCGCCCGAGACCGGCGCGTCAATCCAGCCCGTGCCGTTTGCCGCCTTGAGCCGCGCGGCAATGTCGCGCGCGGCATCCGGATGGATGGATGAGAAGTCGACGACGAGCTTTCCCGCGCCTGGAACCGTGAAAAGTCCTTCAGGGCCGAAGATCACTTCCTCGACTGCCGCGGCATCCGTCAGGCACATGAAAACGACGCTGGCACTGGTCAAAACGTCGCGGGGGCTGGTTGAGCGCTTCGCGCCGGCTTCGACGAGGGCCGCCGCCTTCGCGGCCGAACGGTTCCAAATCGCTACCTCGTAACCAGCCGCGAGCAGTCGCCGGGTCATGGGGGCACCCATCAATCCGAGGCCCAGATAGCCGAGCTTCTCGGCGGTGTGCGGCGTCGCGCCGGGGGATTCGGCCATGGGTCGCTTCCTTCTGAGCAATGCTGGTTGAATGTGGCCCTAGCATACACGGGAGCCGATCGGGAAATCGCGTCGGTGCGCATGGCTTGCCTGACTGTTTGAACCATGAAACATTTGGCTCCTGGTCGGGTTGGGTGGCGCCGGTCGGCGTCGAAGCAGCGGAGCGGCATGATGCGGACGGTTTCAAAGTGGGTCCTGGCATTTGGGACGGTGGCGGCGATCGCCGCGAGCACGGGCTCATCGCGGGCGCAGCAGACGATCCGCGTCGGCTGGACCATTCCGGCTGAGGAATCCAAATATTGGATGATGCGGCGGCCGGCGGAATTTCCCGATCTCGGCAAGACCTATAATATCGAGTGGACGCAATTCCAGGGCACCGCGCCCATGACGCAGGCACTGGCCGCCGGCGCGCTCGACTGCGCCACGCAGGCGCCCTTGTCCCTGTCCAACGGCGTGGTCGGCGGCAATCTCAAGGCCTACATCGTCGCTCAGCACGTGTTCGAGAAGCCGGGCGGATTTTCGGTCTATTGGGCGGTGATGGACGACTCGCCGATCAAGACGATCGCCGATCTCAAGGGCAAGACGGTCGGCATTTCGGTGATCGGCGGTGGCACGCAGGGACCGTTCAACATGCTGCTCAAGCAGAATGGCATCGATCCCGCAAAGGACATCAAGCTCGTCGAGGTCGGCTTTGCGGTCTCCGAAGACGCATTGCGGCAGGGCCGGGTCGACGCCGTCAACATGAACCAGCCATTTGCCGCGCGTGCGGAAGCAAAGGGTGGCACGCGCAAGCTGTTTTCGCTGTCGCAGGCCATGCCGAACATCGTGCATATCCTTGAAGCCTGCCGCGCCGATTTCGTCGACAAGAACCCGGAACTGGTGAAGGCCTATGTGCGCGACATCACCTCCGGCATGAAGAAAGCGCTGGCGAACCGCGAAGAAACGCTGAAGGTGGTATCTGAAGTACTCAAGGCGCCGATCCCGGTTCTCGACACCTACTTGTTGAAGGACAATGATTTCGGGCGAGATCCGGGCGCTGCACCGAACTTCCCGGCGATCCAGAAGATGCTGGATATCTACGCCGAAACCGGAATGCTGCCGAAACTGGATGTCGCGCAGTTCAAGCATCCGACCATCGTTGCGCCATTGCAATAAGCAGCTCGGCGAATAGCCGGAACGATTTGCGGCGTCCCAATATTGGGTGGGACGTCGAATGTAGATGATACCGACATGAACAAGCTGCGCTCCCGGATAACGACTGACGGCCTCGACCGCGCGCCGCATCGCGCATTCATGCGCGCGATGGGGCTGGACGACGCGGCTCTCGCCAAGCCGATGGTCGGCGTCGTCAGCATGAAGGGTGAGCAGACGCCCTGCAACATGACGCATGATTTCCAGGTCGAGGCGGCCAAAGCGGGCATCGAGGAAGCCGGCGGAACACCTCGCGAGTTCACGACGATCTCGGTGTCCGACGGCATCAGCATGAATCACGAGGGAATGAAGTTCTCGCTGTTTTCGCGCGAGCTGATCGCCGACTCCATCGAAGCCGTCGTTCACGGCCTTGCCTACGACGCATTGATCGGCTTCGGCGGCTGCGACAAGACGCTTCCCGGCGTGATGATGGGCATGATCCGCTGCAATGTGCCGTCGATCTTCATCTACGGCGGCAGTGCATTGCCGGGCCGACTGGAAGGACGAACGCTGACCGTCCTCGATTCCTATGAGGCGGTCGGCGGCTTCATGACCGGCGAGATCGATGGTCCAACACTCGAAAAGATCGAGCGAAGCTGCTTGCCGACCATCGGCGCGTGCGCCGGACAATTCACCGCAAACACCATGGCGATGGTTTCGGAGGCGATGGGCCTCACCATCCCCAATTGTTCGATGATTCCCGGTGTCTATCCGGAACGCGCGCAGGTCTCGCGCCGTGCGGGCCGGCTCGTCATGGAAATGCTCGAGCGCGGCGGGCCATTGCCGCGTGATATCGTGACACGGAAGGCGCTGGAAAATGGTGCCGCAATTGTCGCGGCCACCGGTGGCTCGACGAATGCGGCCTTGCACCTGCCGGCAATAGCGAACGAGGCCGGGATTTCCTTCACCATCGATGACGTTGGCGAGGTTTTTGCCCGTACCCCGCTGATTGGAAATCTGCGTCCCGGCGGCAAGTACACCGCCAAGGATGTTTACGATATCGGCGGAGCCGCCGTGGTGATCCGTGAACTCGTTCAGAGCGGGCATATCGATGGAAGCGCCCTGATGATTACCGGTCGTACACTCGCCGAGGACTATGGCAGCGCCAACGCGCCGGATGGCGAAGTAATTTATTCGGCCGGCACACCCATTATGAGCGATGGAGGCGTTGCAGTGCTGAAGGGCAGTCTCTGCCCGGATGGTGCCGTGATCAAGGTTGCTGGACTGAAGAGCCTGTCCTTTGAAGGGCCCGCACGTGTCTTCGAAGACGAAGAGGCATGTGTCGAAGCCGTGCGTAACCGTAACTACACCTCGGGTGAGGTCCTGGTGATCCGCAATGAAGGACCAGTTGGCGGCCCCGGCATGCGCGAGATGCTCGGCGTCACGGCGCTGATCTATGGCCAGGGTATGGGCGAGAAGGTCGCCCTGATCACCGATGGGCGTTTTTCCGGCGCGACACGTGGCATGTGTATCGGCTACGTTTCTCCTGAAGCCTTCATCGGAGGCCCGTTGGCGCTCGTGCGCGACGGCGATAGAATTCGGATCGACGCCGGCGGCCGTCGCATGGACCTTTTGGTCGACGAACAGGAGCTCGCAACGCGCCGGCGCAACTGGAAACCGCGGCCACCGCGCCACCGCGCCGGCGCCCTTGCGAAATATGCGCGTCTGGTTGGGCAGGCTCCGGGCGGAGCGGTCACACACGAAGGACCGGCGGAATGGCCGTGGTTCAAGTGATCGACTCGCGCGCTAGGGCGGCATTCGTCTGGCAAGTTTCTTGCTAAGCTGATGCCAATCGTGAAGGGAATTCAGCAGGTCGTTCGCATACGGATCAGCGTACGCATGAGGCAAGAGACGGCATGAAGGTGTTGCCTTCAAGATCGAGCGAGATGGCGGTTCAAGTGCCGGCACGACAGCCGTCGACCGCCATGATCGAGATCGACCGCGTTTCGCAGATCTTTCAAACGTCCGCGCGCAAGGATCATCTTGCGCTTTCGGAAATTTCGCTGACGATCGAAGCAGGCGCTTTCGTCTCCATCCTCGGGCCGTCCGGCTGCGGCAAGTCGACGCTTCTCTACATCGTCGGCGGTTTCGTCAGTCCGACCAGCGGCTCCGCGAAAGTGAAGGGCAAGACGATCACGGCACCGGGGCCCGATCGCGGGCCGGTATTTCAGGAGTTCGCGCTCTTTCCCTGGAAGACCGTCCTCGGCAACGTCATGTACGGACCGCGTCAGCAAGGCGTCCGTGCGACTGAAGCGGAAGCACAAAGCCGCGCGCTGATCGAGATGGTCGGCCTCAAGGGCTACGAGAATTTCTTTCCCAAGGAGCTGTCAGGCGGAATGAAGCAGCGCGTCGCGCTTGCTCGTACGCTCGCTTACCATCCCGAAGTCTTGCTGATGGATGAGCCCTTCGGAGCGCTCGATGCTCATACTCGTACACGGCTTCAGAACGACCTCTTGAACATCTGGGAACGAGATCGGAAGACGGTTCTGTTCGTGACGCACTCCGTCGATGAGGCGGTGTTTCTTTCGGACAAGGTCGTGATGATGTCGCGATCCCCCGGCCGTATCCGGCAGGTGGTCGATATCGATCTGCCTCGGCCGCGCCGGCGCACCGAGCTGCTGCTCGACCCGCGCTATCAGAAATACGTCGTCGATATCGAACGCATGTTCGATGATGGCGACGAGACGGGTGTGAAGGCATGACTTTGCCCGCTGCCATCGGTAGGCGCGTTGCTCCCGTGCTCGCCTGCGTCGGGCTGCTCGCGGTGTGGCAGGTTGCGGCGCTTGCTCTGAAGAACGACAGTTTCCCGACCGCGCTCGAAGCCATGCGTGCGGTTCCTGCCATCCTTGGCGACAAGGAGTCCCTGATTAATATCCTGGCGTCGCTGCGTCGCATGACGATCGGATTTGCCGCAGCCGTCGCCGTTTCGATCCCCCTTGGGCTCCTGATGGGCCGAAGCCGGGCCGTGGCGGCGTTCTTCAATCCGCTTCTGATGGTGATCTATCCCGTGCCAAAGGCGGCGTTGATGCCGATCATCATGCTTTGGCTGGGCGTCGGCGATATCGCCAAGACGCTTGTCATCTTCCTAGGTGTCAGCCTGCCGGTAATTTATCACAGCTTTGAAGGTGCCAAGGCGGTCGAGGAGAAGATGCTATGGTCCGGGGCGGCCATGGGCCTGTCATCCGTACAACGCCTGGTCCGCATCGTGCTGCCAGCGGCGTTGCCGGAGATCCTGACTGGTTGTCGTACAGGGCTCGTGCTGGCGCTGATCACCATGATCACCAGCGAGATGATCGCCCGTCAGTCCGGCGCAGGCAATATCCTGTTCAATGCGCTGGACATGGGCCAGTACGACACCGTCTTCGCTATGATCATTATCGTCGGTGCCATGGGAATAGGCCTTGATGCTGCCTTCGAGAAGGTCCGGGCACGCCTGGTGCGGTGGTCGGAGCCTCAGTTCGACATGCCCCTGAGCTTTTCATGAAGTCGCGCGCGCTCTCTACGGACGTATTCCTCGGGCTTCTGCCGATCGCCTTGCTCATTGCATCGTGGCAGGGCTTGGTATCGTTTGGAGTTGCACCAGTCGCGTTGCTACCTCCACCGGGATTCGTATTTACGCGGTTGCTGCAACAGCTTGCCACCGTCGGTTTTCAGCAGGAGATCATCGCGACGCTGTTCCGGCTATTCGCGGGTTTCCTGATTGCGGTCGCGCTGGGCGTCAGCATCGGTATGGTGGCGGCCGCGAGTCCTGCGATCAACGCCATCGTGCGGCCGCTCGTACGGGTTCTCGCGCCGTTGCCAAAAGTCGCGCTTTATCCTGCGCTGCTGCTGCTACTCGGCTTCAGTCATGAATCGAAGATCGCGCTGGTCGCCGCGGATGCGCTGTTCCCGATCCTTTTGTCCACCTATTATGGTGCCTCCACCGTGGAGCAGAAGCTGATCTGGTCGGCGATGGCGGCCGGTACGCCGCGGCGGGAGATCTTGCTCAAGGTCGTGCTGCCGGCTGCGATGCCGTCGATCCTGACGGGCTGCCGCATCGGGCTCGTCATTTCGTGCATCGTGGTGTTCCTGGCCGAGATGATCACGTCGACCGACGGCCTCGGCCACGTGCTCATCACTGCGGCCCGCACGTTCCAGGCCGTTGACATGTTCGTGCCGTTGATCACGATCTCTCTGCTGGGATTGATACTGAACGCGCTGTTGCAAGCTGCGCGGTCGTACCTGCTGCGGGGATTTCCCGAGGCGTGATCTGAGCGAACAAGAGAATAAGAAAGTCGGGGAGCGAACCATGCTGGCGGATCGGATCGAGGCGAAATGGATCGACGCGTTCTGCGAGATTTTTGAGCGGTGTGCCGTCAAGGCTGGCGATACGGCCGCCATCCTTTCGGAAACCCAGTCGCGTGCGCTCAACGTGCATCTGGCGGAGCTCGCTCTGCTGCGTATAGGCGCACGACCGTTCCATGTCGTTATGCCCACGCCGAGGAACCGCCATATCGTGCCCGTCCGTTCTACCGGGGCGAGCGAGGCGATCCAGCGGATGGCGCCCGTCATCAGTGCCCTGCAGCAGGCCGGTTTCGTGGTCGATTGCACCATTGAAGGCCTGATGCACGCCGTGGAGACGCCGGAAATCCTGAAGGCCGGTGCCCGAATTCTGGTGATCTCCAATGAGCATCCGGAAGCGCTCGAGCGCATGGTGCCGGATCCAGCGCTCGAAAAGCGGGTTCGCGCGGCAGCGAAGATGCTGCGCGGAACGAAGCGGATGCGCGTCACCTCGAAGGCAGGCACGGCTCTCGATGTCGACATGGTCGGGGCTTCGACGGTCGGGGTCTGGGGGTGGACCGACAAGCCGGGGACGCTGGCGCATTGGCCGGGCGGCATCGTCGTCAGCTTTCCAAAGAGCGGGACCATCAACGGGACTGTTATCATGGCGCCGGGTGACATCAATCTCACCTTCAAGCGTTACCTGACATCTCCCGTGACAATGACGCTGAAAGACGACTATGTCGTCGAACTCGAAGGAGAGGGCACCGACGCTGCCATGATGCGCGCCTACCTCGCGGCATGGGGCGACCGGGAGGCCTATGCGGTGTCGCATGTGGGGTTCGGCATGAACCCGGGCGCCCGCTATGAGGCCTTGTCGATGTACGATCAGCGCGACACCAACGGCACCGAACTGCGCGCGGTCTCCGGCAACTTCCTGTTCTCGACCGGCGCGAACGAATTTGCCGGCCGCTACACGGCGGGACATTTCGACCTGCCGATGATGGGAACCACGATCGAGCTGGACGGCGTTGCGGTGGTGCGTGACGGCGTGCTGCAAAACGTGTTCAGCTAGTCGTCGTCGAGCGCGGGCGGTCGCGCGAGGCCAAAATGCCGGAGCAGGTCGACCATCGCCTTGAGCCGTGCCTCGCGATAGGCGTCGATATCGAGCCCCGAATAATCGAGGAAACCTGCGCCGGTACGAAGTCCGATCCGGCCTTCCTGCATGTTTTGGGAAATGACTTCGGGCGCCCGATAGCGCTCGCTACCGAGGGCGCCTTCGAGATAGCGGCTGGCGTAGAAGAGAATATCGCCGCCGCCCCAATCGATGAACTCCAGGAGGCCCAGGACCGCATAGCGGAAGCCGAACCCGTAGCGGATCGCCTTGTCGATCTCCTCGGCGCTGGCAACGCCTTCCTCGACCATGCGCGCAGCCTCGTTCATGGCGAGCGCCTGGATGCGCGGGACGATGAAGCCGGGCGTTGCGGCGCAGACCACCGGCACCTTGCCGATGCCTTCGAGCAGCGCCTTGACTTGAGCCACAACGGCCGGATCGGTGGCGGCGCCTGGCGAGACTTCGACCAGAGGGATCAGATAGGCCGGATTGAGCCAGTGCACGTTGAGGAAGCGGCCTGGATGTTCGATCGCACAGGAGAGATCGTCGACGAGGATCGTCGATGTCGTGGAAGCAATGATGGTGTCGCGTCCGACCTGCCTTGATGCGGCGGCGAGCACGTCGCGCT
This sequence comes from Bradyrhizobium sp. UFLA05-108, assembly GCF_059803455.1. Lineage (NCBI taxonomy): Bacteria > Pseudomonadati > Pseudomonadota > Alphaproteobacteria > Hyphomicrobiales > Nitrobacteraceae > Bradyrhizobium > Bradyrhizobium sp. UFLA05-108. The sequence continues at coordinate 102,100 of NZ_JBANAZ010000013.1, forward strand.
TGAGCGCAACGACTTCGGGGACCCCTTCGAAGACCAGGCCAGCGCTGGACAGGGCTTCATCGCTTTCACTGGCCGGTACCACCGAGACCCGCCTGATGAGCATGTCAGCTTGCACATCGGTGAGCAGTCCAAGGCGCGTCAGACTCGCGAATGTCTTCCGGGCCTCATTCAACGCGTCGGCCTCGAGTCTTGCGAAGTCTTCCGCAGAGCGCGCCTTGACGTCGATCATCGTGACAGCATGCCCGGCATAAGCAAAGGCGACCGCAATCCCGCGGCCCATGCGGCCAGCGCCGAGACAGGCGATGTGGGCGCGGGCGGTCATCGGTCAAAGCCCTCGCGTAGCAATGTCTGCAATTCGGCTTGGCTGAGTTGGCCGAGACCCAAGCTTGCGAGCGTGCGACCACTTTGTGCAAAATCCTCGCCGCAGATTGCGCCGCCGATGGAGAGGAAGGCCCGCGCGAGCGGCGTTGCAACGCCGGTTAGCTCGGCGACCGAGACGAGGAACGAGAGCCCGAGCCGCAGATCTTCCCGCATGTAGCGATGGTCCCTCAGCACGATCCGCTCGCGCCAATCGCCGGAATCGGTCAGCCGATCATGCGAGCCGCGGCCATACATCCAGATCTCGCCTTCCTTTGCGTAATGGTGGGCAAGTGGGAAGTGCGGAGCTTCGTAGCCGAGCTCTTCGCGCACCGCGATGCGCTCGGCGTCAAGCGCATCCGTTACCCGTCGGATCGCGGCTTGCGTGCCTTCCTTATGGATGTCCCAGCGTTCAAAATGCTCGATCGGACCGGCGTTCATGACGATCAGCGGCGGATGGATGATAGGCCCTGCATTCATCAAGGCGCCGGACAGAGCGTCTCCGCACGGTTCAATCGCATCAGGAAACGCGCGGCCGATCACATCGAGCGCGTGTGGCGCCCGGCTGAGCGGGAATACGCCGACCGGCAATCGCTTAGCGCGGATCGTGATCGCGACCTCGAACGGTCCATGCTTGCGCGTCAGCCAGGGCAGCGTACCGGTTTCGGCAAAGCTCGCCTTTGCGCGGTTGCCGCAGTCGCGCAGAGCCAGAGCGAAGATCATCGAGCCGAAGGTTGCCGGCGGCAGAAAAACGACCTGCCCGTCTCGCAGGTGCGGTGCAAGCAGGCGAGCGATATCCTGCTGGGCAAAGGCCGGTGCGGGGCACAGGATCAGCTCGGTGTTGCTGATCGCCTCGGCAATGTCGGTCGTGACCAGCTCAAGCCAGACCTCGTGCCGGCCGCGGTGGTCCTTGACGAGGACGCGCGAACCGGCTGCGCGGTGCGCCGCCACTTGATCTCCGTCGCGCCGCCAGAGCCGAATCTCGTGCCCGGACAGCCCAAAATCACCGGCGGCCGCGAAGGAACCGTTGCCGCCGCCCAGCACGGCAATCTTCAAGAGACTTCTCCCTGTGCGCACGACTGCGCGTCGAGCTTCTTCAGCAGGAAATGCTGCACCTTGCCCAGCGCCGTGCGCGGCAGGTCGGGGACAAAGACGAACTCGCGCGGAACCTTGTAGCGTGCAAGCTGCGCCTGCAAATGCGCTTTCAACTGGTCGGCGTCGGGCCGACGGCCCGACCGCGGGATCACATAAGCGACCGGCACTTCGTCCCAGCGCGGATCAGGCCTGCCGATCACGGCGCACTCGCTGACATCCGGATGATCCATCAGGACGCGCTCGACCTCGGCTGGATAGACGTTTTCGCCGCCGGAAATGATCATGTTCTTCTTGCGATCCCGGACCCAGAAATACCCGTCGTCATCGCGCAGGCCAATGTCACCGGTGCGATACCAGCCGTCATGCAGCGCATCGCGCGTGGCGTCCTCGTTGCCCCAATACTCGAAGAATACGTTGGGGCCGCGCACTGCGATCTCGCCAGGCGTTCCAGGCGGCACCTCGGTGCCGTCAGTGCCAATCACCTTGGCCTCGCAGAAGAGGCCGGGCAGGCCAGTCGAGCCCGCGCGCGATATATCTCCGCCGAGCCGGGTGTAAACGGCGATCGGGCAGGTCTCGGTCGAGCCGTAGACTTGCAAGACCGGAACACCGCGCGCGACGAAGCGCTCGATCAGGTGCGGTGGCACGATGGTCGATCCCGTGGCGATGGCCTTCAAGGACGAAACATCGGCCGCAGCCCAGCCGGGATGATCGCTTACCGCCTGGATGATCGCCGGTACCAATACCGTCAGCGTTGGGCGGTCGCGCTCGAAGCTGGCAAGCGCCGCCTCCGGCGTGAAGCGGGAATGAATCGTAACGCTCGCACCTGCGTGCAGAGCCGGCGTGGTCTGGATATTGAGTCCGCCGACATGAAAGAACGGCAGCACCGTCAGCACGTGATCGTCCGACGTCAGATTGTGCATGTGCTGGCTCATGACGCCGTTCCAGAACAGCGCTTCCTGACGCAGCACCGCGCCCTTCGGCCGCCCGGTCGTGCCCGACGTGTAGACGATGAGAAGCGGGCAGGCGAGATCGGCATGCGGATTGCGCCCATCATGGTCGCCGCATTCCAGCAGTGAGGCAAAGGTGCTGCCATCCGGTGGAGCGAAGTCGAGACCCAGAAGGCTGATGCCCGGCAGGCTTCGCTCCAGCTCCGGAATAACGCCGGCGAAAGCCTCTTCGAGTGCCAGCACCTTGGCGCCGGCGTCCGTGAGAATGAAAAGCTGCTCGGCCACCGCGAGCCGCCAGTTTAGCGGGACGAGTATCGCGCCGAGACGTGCGCACGCGTAGAGCAGGACGAGGTAGTCAGGCCGGTTCAAACTCAGGATCGCGACGCGATCGCCGCGGCCGACGCCGAACTGGGCCTTCAACGCGCTGGCGGTTCGCTCGATGCGCGCGGCAAAGGCCGCATAGCTCAAGCTTTCCCCTTCGAAATGGATCGCCGGCTTGTCCGGCGCGAACGCCGCGTTGCGATCGATCAGGTGACAGAGGTCCACCGTCAGTCGTCCGATTCGCCGGGCTCGTAGAGCGCTTCGCGCCCGATGCGCTCGAGGCAGAGCTCGGCCGTCCAGGGCAGCATCAGCGAGCCACAGCGGCTGTCGCGATAGATCCGCTCCAGCGGCAGCGATCTGAGCATGGCCTGGCCACCACAAGTGCGGATCGCCAGCGCTGCGAGCTCGTTGGCACCTTCCATGACCGAATATTGTGCGGCGTAGGCCCGCAACACCTGCTCCTTGCTCGGATTGGCGCAAGCCTCGGTGACCGCCTGAAACCAGATCGCCTTGACCTGCTCGAGCTTGATCTGCATTTGCGCGACCGCGATCTGCTTGGTCGGATACATCCTGCGCTTGACCGGCGGCATGCCGGGAACCTCGCCGCGCAAATAGCGCACGGTGAAATCATACGCCGCCTGCGCAAGGCCCATATAGGTCGGCGACAACGTCAGGAACATGTGCGGCCAGCGCATTGCCGCCTGGAAATAGACGCCGCGCGGCATCAGGGCGGCATCTTCCGGCACGAACACGTCCTTGAACAGGAGCGTGCGCGAGACTGTTCCTCGCATCCCAAGCGGATCCCAATCCCCGACGACAGACACGCCTTCCGTCTTGGCGGGAATGGCGAGGTAGAGCGTGTTGCGCCGTGAGGCCTTTTCGCCTTCCTCGACTTCGGTGCAGAGCACGCCGTAGTAATCGGCATGGCCCGAGAGTGAAGCAAAGATCTTCTTGCCGTTGATGATCCAGCCGCCGCCAACGGGTTTCGCTTCGGTGCCGAAAGCAACGCCGCCAGCGGCCGCTGCGCCGCCTTCCGAGAACGGCTGCGAGTAGATCGCGCCATCCTCGACGATGCGCTTGTAGTGGACTGCGCGACGGCGCTCGTGCTCCGCACGCATGGCGTCATCCATGTCGAGGTCGTCGGCCAGCGGACCCGACCACAGGGTCGAACAGACATGCATGTTCCAGGTCAGCGCGGTCGCGCCGCAATAACGACCGATCTCAGCTGCAGCGAGCGCATAGGTCTGGTAGCCGGCCCCCAGTCCGCCATGCTTCTTCGGGACGGCGATGCCGAGCAGGCCGACGCGGTGCAGATCCCGGTAATTCTCGGTGGGGAACACCGCGTCGCGATCATAGCCTGCGGCGCGGCCGGCGAATACGCTCTGACCGATCTCCCGCGCCCGCGCGATGATGGAAGTCTGCTCGGCGTCCAGACGGAATGCGACGGGATCGAAAATCGGCGCGTCGAGCGCGAGCTTGTCGGCTGTGCTGCTCTTGCTGACTTGCATGGTCATTGTCCGGTCACCTGTGTTTTGGTCACGCTCGATTCCAGAAAATCGCCGATTGCTGCGTCGAACTCTTGGGGACGTTCGAGATTGGCGAGATGGCCGACGCCGGCGAGCTCCACGTAACGAGCGGTCGGAATATAGCCCGCCATTTTCGCCATCATCGGGGCAGGCGCATTGTTGTCTCTGGCTCCGGACAGGAGCAGCGTCGGAACGGCGATGCCCTTGAGCGCGCTCCGTCTGTCGAAGCCGATCAAGGCGAGCATCATCGCGCGATAGCTCGCCTCCGGCACGCTGGCCATGCAGTCACGCGCGACATCCACACCCTCCCTGTCCGGATCCTCGCCGACCAGCTCCTTGACGAGGGACGGGGCGAGCGAGCTCATGGTCTCGCCGCGATCGAGCGGGCCAAGCCGCGCCGCAATGAACGATTTCTGCCAGTCACCATCGGCCTTGCCGAAGGCCGGGCTGGTCTGCGCCAATACCACGGCGCGTGCAGCCTGAGGATATTGCGTCAGCCATTGCTGCACGATCATCCCGCCAATGGAATGGCCAACCAGGACGGGCCTGTCGGCTTCGACCTGTTGCAGGAACTCCTGCAAGGCCTCCGCCAGTGCGGCGATGCTAACGTTGCGGAGCGGTTTCGACCCGCCATAGCCAGGCATATCCCACGCAATCGTGCGAAAACGACTGCCGAACGTGGCAAGCTGGTGGCGCCAGGCGCGCGCTGCGCCGCCAATGCCGTGCAAAAAAACCAAAGGCACCGCATCCGGATCGCCAGCGGCCTCATAGGCGAAGCGTCCGTCCCTGGTGATCGTCGGCGTCGGTTGCTGCACGCGGCTTCCTCTTGCTCGGCCCGCCGATGCTAACAGGCCTGTTGGGGATGGGAAGAGATAACTTTATACTTAAAGCAATTTTCGGACCGGCGCCTCGCGAGGCTTAAAAGGGCCATCCATTGCAATAATTTGAAGCTTAAAATATATTCGAAAAGCTCGATCCACCGGTGCCTTCAGGGAGGCTGCGCATGTCGGGACTGCCGCGTTCTTCGCATGCGCTCGTGACAGGCGGTGGCCGCGGCATCGGCCGCGCGATCGCAGCAGCTTTGACAGGAGCCGGCGCCACGGTCACCATACTCGGCCGCAACGCAGCGACGCTCGAAGAGGCCGTCAAGGCAGGTGCCGCGCATTTTACTGCCGTTGCCGATGTCTCGGATGAGGCGGCGCTGAGGGCTGCAATCGCCAAGGCGGCCGAGCGGCAGCCCATCGACATCCTGGTCGCAAACGCTGGGAGCGCCGAGTCCGCGCCGTTCGCGAAGTCGGACGCCGCGCTGTTTGCCCGGATGATGGATGTGAATTTCATGGGCGTGGTGCACGCCGTCCGGGCCGTGTTGCCCGGGATGAAGGATCGGCCTTACGGCCGCGTCGTCGCGATCGCATCGACTGCGGGACTGAAAGGCTATGCATACGTCAGTGCTTATGTCGCCGCCAAACACGCCGTGGTTGGGCTCGTGCGTTCGCTGGCACTGGAAATGGCCGGTAGCAATATCACCGTGAATGCTGTCTGCCCGGGCTTTACGGATACGGACCTCGTTGCCGATAGCATCGAGACCATCATGAAGAAGACAGGGCGGAGCCGCGAGCAGGCGATCGCCGATCTCGCGCGGCACAACCCGCAAGGTCGGCTCGTCACGCCGCAGGAGGTGGCAGACGCTGTGCTCTGGCTTTGCGGTGAAGGCGCCGGCGCAATCACGGGCCAGGCGATCGCCGTAGCCGGTGGTGAAATATAGCCCGCAAAGTAGCGGTGGAACGAGAACGACAGGGAGTCCTCATGAGCAGACCAGCCAATCCCGTTACCGTGCCGTTGGCGGATTATTCGTCTCAGCATTTCCTGCTTGCAGTGGTTGACCATGTGGCCACGGTCACGCTGAATCGCCCGGACCGGAAAAATCCCCTGACGTTCGAGAGCTATCGCGAGCTCACCGACTTCTTTCGCGCCTGCGCGTTCGACGATGCGGTGAAGGCCATCGTCGTCACGGGCGCCGGCGGCAATTTCTCCTCGGGCGGCGACGTGTTCGAGATCATCGGCCCCCTCGTCAAGATGGACACCAAGGGGCTTACCGCCTTTACGCGCATGACCGGCGATCTCGTGAAGGCGATGCGGGCCTGCCCACAGCCGATCGTCGCCGCGGTTGAAGGCATCTGTGCCGGTGCCGGCGCGATCGTCGCCATGGCATCGGATATGCGGCTGGCGGCAAGTGGTGCGAAGGTGGCGTTTCTGTTCAACAAGGTTGGGCTCGCTGGCTGCGATATGGGCGCCTGCGCCATCCTGCCGCGGATCATTGGTCAATCGCGCGCCTCGGAGCTGCTTTACACTGGTCGTTTCATGACCGCGGAGGAGGGCGAGCGCTGGGGTTTCTTCAGCCGCATCGTCACGTCAGATCAGGTCCTGCCGCAGGCGCAACTGCTGGCGAAACAGGTCGCGGAAGGCCCGAGCTTCGCCAACACCATGACCAAGCGGATGCTGGCGATGGAATGGGCCATGTCGGTGGAAGAGGCGATCGAGGCGGAAGCCGTGGCGCAGGCGCTCTGCATGACGACGGCCGATTTCGAACGCGCTTTCGAGGCCTTCGCCAACAAGGTCAAGCCGGTGTTCAGGGGGGATTAGCCGCTCCGCAGCAAGAATATGCGAAGGCGGGAATTTCGAGGAGTTGTTAATTAAGGCTAAGCCCAGGAGCCGGGCGACGCGGAGGGTGAGGGCGACAAAGCCGCTTGCGGCGGAGTGACCGCCCATGCGACGTTAACCCCGTTGCCTGGCATGTATCGAGTGGAGTTTGGGCGATGAAGGCGATTATCGTCGGCGGCGGTATCGGAGGTCTCACGACGGCGTTGATGCTGCGGGCGCGCGGCATTGCTTGTGAGATTTTCGAACAGGCCGATACCATTCGCGAGCTCGGCGTCGGCATCAACACCCTGCCGCATGCCATGCGCGAGCTTGCCGGGCTCGGTCTGTTGCCGAAGCTCGACGAGGCCGCCATCCGCACCGACCAGCTCTATTATCTCAATCGTCACGGTCAGGAAGTCTGGCGCGAGGCGCGCGGCATCGACGCAGGCCATGACGTGCCGCAATTCTCGATTCATCGTGGCCGCCTGCAGGGCGTCATCCATCGCGCGGTCGAGGAGCGGCTCGGGCCCGAGGTCATTCACACCGGTTGTCGCCTGGGCGCCTTCACCCAGGACGAAGGCGGCGTCACCGCCTATTTCTTTGATCGCTCCGGCGCACACGTCCACTCGGCGCGTAGCGACATCCTGATTGGCGCTGACGGCATCCACTCGCGCGTGCGCGAGACGCTGTTTCCCAATGAGGGACCGCCTTGCTGGAACGGCCTGATGCTGTGGCGCGGCGCGCGCGACTGGCCGGTATTCCTCACCGGCAAGTCGATGATCGTCGCCGGTGGCCTGAACGCCAAGGTCGTGGTCTATCCGATTGCGGAGGGCTCGAGCCCCGCGAGCCGACTCACGAACTGGGCGGTGCTGGTGAAGATCGGCGAGGGCAATGCACCGCCGCCGCGCAAGGAGGACTGGTCACGGCCGGGCCGGCGTGAAGAATTGATGCCGCACGTTGCACGCTTCTCTGTGCCTTATGTCGACGTCAAGAGCCTGATCTCGGCAACCCCTGAGTTCTATGAATATCCCACCTGTGACCGCGATCCCTTGCCCTATTGGTCGTCGGGGCGGGTCACCCTGCTGGGCGATGCCGCACATCCAATGTATCCGGTCGGCTCGAACGGCGCGTCTCAGGCCATTCTCGATGCGCGCTGCCTTGCGGATCTGTTGGCGCGCTCCGAGCACCCGCGCCAGGCGCTGGTCGAATACGAGAAGAAGCGCCTGCCGATGACGGCCGAGATTGTCCGCTCCAATCGTCGGGGCGGCCCGGAAGGGGTGATCGACGCGGTCGAGCAACTCGCGCCGAATGGTTTCGACAATGTCGAGAACGTGTTGAGCTACTCGCAGCGCGAGGCGATCGTGCGCGGCTATGCGACGAAGGCCGGCTTCGCCGCGGTGCCAGGCCTTGCGGCTGTCAAGGCGTGATACGCCGCCCTTCGGCTAGGATGGCGGCGGGGGCAGGAAGTGGATGTTGAACTCCGCAGCCATCGCGACAACGTCCTCGGGCTTCTGCTCTTTCATGTTGTGAAGGCCCCAGAACAGGTCATAAAGCTTGCGGCTCGGTGATACCCAGAACAGCACCTTCGCCGTCTGCTCCGCCTTGTTGAAGATGCCGTGCGGGACGCCCATGCCGAGGCGGATCAGGTCACCGGGCGTCGCCTGCGCTTCGGTATTGCCGAGCACGAAATCGAGCTTTCCCTCCAGCATATAGAGATACTCGTCCTGGTCCGGATGGATGTGCGGCGGCACGAAAGTGCCGGGCGGCAGCGTCGCATGCCAGGAGAAGCTGTGCTCGGCATAGCTCTTTGGCACGTAGGTCTGGCCGAGAATGTTCCAGGAAATGCCCTGGATACCTTCATTGGCCCTCGTGATGCCGGTGATCTCGCTCTTCACTTGAATTCCTCCCTTTACTCGACCATCGACTCGGCACTCAGTTCGCCGGTTTGCAGTCTTTTGCGTAACGGTCGCCGTAGTTCTCGAAGACCTTTTGAACGATCTCGGTCTGGAATTTTCCGTCAGGACGCTTGGCGACCTTGGTCAGATAGAAATCCTGGATCGGATAGCCGTTGGTGTTGAATTTGAAGGCGCCGCGCAGCGAGGTGAAGTCGGCTTTCTTCAGGGCCGCGCCTACGGCGTCCTTGTTGGCGAGGTCGCCTTTCACCCCCCTGACTGCGCTGTCGATCAACATCGCGGCGTCATAGGCCTGGAAAGCATAGGTGCCGGGCACGCTGTTGTAGGCAGCTTCATAGGCGCCGACGAACTTCTTGTTTTGCGGGTTGTCGAGGTTGGGCGCCCAGTTCGCGCCGCCGAACATGCCCACGGCCGCGTCCTGCTGCGCCGGCAAGGTTGACTCGTCCACCGTGAAGGCCGATAGCACCGGGATCGTATCGGCAAGCCCCGCCTGCCGGTACTGCTTGACGAGGTTGACGCCAAGGCCACCCGGCATGAACGTAAAGAGCGCATCGGGCTTGAGCGAGGAAATCTTCGAAAGCTCCGGCTGGAAGTCCAGCGTGTTGAGCGGCATATAGGATTCCTCGACGATTTCGCCCTTGTAGTCGAGCTTGAAGCCGGCCGCCGAATCCTTGCCGGCCTGATAGTTCGGCACCATCAAATACATGCGCTTGTAGCCGCGATCCTGGGCCACCTTGCCGAGGATCTCGTGCACCTGGTCATTCTGGTAGGAGGTCACATAGAAGAACGGGCTACAGTCCTTGCCGGCAAATGTCGATGGGCCGGCATTGGGGCTGATCAGGAATGTCTTTGATTCCGTGACCGGGCGGTGGATCGCCTGCAGGATGTTGGAGAAGATCGGCCCGACCACGAAATCGACCTTGTCGCGCTCGAGCAGGCCCTTGACCTTGGTCACCGCCGCATCCGGCTTCAGCTCGTCATCGACGACCACGACCTCGACATCGCGGCCGCCCATCTTGCCGCCGAGATCCTTGACCGCGAGCGCGAAACCGTCGCGAACCTGCTGGCCGAGCGCGGCGGCGGGGCCCGACAGGGTCACGATCACGCCGAGCTTGATCTTCTCCTGCGCAAATGCCGGGTCCAGTGCGGTACCGACGAGCAAAGCCAATCCGGCCAACCTCAGTTTCTTCTTCATGATCTTTTTCCCGATATGCTTGCGCTCACGCTACAGCCCTGTCGTTCGATCCAAGCTTATTCTGATGACGGCATCCGCGGCAAGCAGGGCCGAAGCCTGCTGCATCCTGCGTCGCGCCATCAGCCCGGCGCCATCAGCCCGGCGTCATCAGCCCGGCGCCATATGCAAGCGGCGCGCCAATTGCTTGAAGCCTAAAGAAATTCGACCCGCACTGGTTGTTCGGCGCGTTTTGGGCTTGCGGCGGCGCGAAAATTACTTGAAGCTCAAAACGACAGTTGGCTCGCTTCTGCCGCCAGTGCTGTGACATAGTGACCGCACCACGATGCTCGATTCCGAGACCAAGGCTGTTGAACTTCCGGAAGACCACGCCGAAGAGCTACGGCTGTGGTTGCGCCTGTTGACCTGCACGACCCTGATCGAGGGTGAGGTGCGCAGCCGCCTGCGGGAGCGGTTCGACGTCACGTTGCCTCGCTTCGATCTGATGGCGCAGCTCGACAAGGCGCCGGACGGCATGACCCTGTCCGATGTCTCCAAGCGCATGATGGTCTCCAACGGCAACGTCACTGGGCTCGTCGAACGTCTCGTGGAATCCGGGCACCTCGACCGCCGCACGTCCGATACCGACCGCCGCGTCCAGGTGATCCGGCTGACGAAGCTTGGCCGCGCCGAGTTTCGCAAGATGGCCGCGGAACACGAGACCTGGATCGCCGACGTCTTTGCCGATCTCACGCCAAAGGACGTGCGTGAATTGATGCGCCTGCTGGCCAAGACCAAAGCGTCCGCCCAGAAATCCGCTTCGCGCCGCAAACTGTAGGCCGTTCCGCGGCGAACTCTCCCCCTGCCGTCAGAAAAAACGCGTGATGTCCAAAATCTGCTATTGCGCCAAATTATTTTAAGCCTAAAATGATTTTGCTGCCGGGTGCTCTCCAAGCTGAAAGGAGCGTGCGATGGCTAACGCCGCCAAGGTTCAACTTCCGGGCTCGTATGATGGCAGGGTTGCAACGGCTCACGCCGACACCTTTGCCCTGCAACATCTGCCGCCCCGCGATCTATGGCCCGAATTCATCTTCACGCGGCCGGAGCTGCAATATCCGCCGCGATTGAACTGCGTCAGTTACTTCCTTGATCGCTGGGTCGAAGAGGGGCATGGCGATGCGCCCTGCGCGATCAGTCCTTCCGTGAGCTACAGCTATCGCGAGCTGCAACGGCTCGTGAACCGCATTGCCAACGTGCTGGTTGGCAAGCTTGGCCTCGTGACCGGCGGACGTGTCCTGCTCCGCTCGGCGAACAATCCCATGATGGTCGCGACCTATCTTGCGGTCATCAAGGCCGGTGGAATCGTGGTTGCGACCATGCCGCTATTGCGTGCCAAGGAGCTTCTGTATCCGATTCAGAAGGCCGAGATCACGCTGGCGCTGTGCGACGGCAAGCTGTGCGAGGATATGGAGAAGGCGAAAGCGGCAGCGCCCGGGCTGAAGCACGTCGTCTACTGGGGCACCGGTGCTGCCGACTCGCTGGAAGCGCTGACCGCGGACGCAAGCTCCGAGTTCGAGGCGGTCGACACGGCGTCCGACGATGTTTGCCTGATCGCGTTCACCTCGGGCACGACCGGCGATCCCAAGGGCACCATGCATTTCCACCGGGATATGCTGGCGGTCTGTGACGGCTATGCGCGCAATATCCTGCGGGCGAAGCAGGACGATCGTTTCATCGGCTCTGCGCCGCTCGCCTTTACGTTTGGCTTCGGCGGCGTGTTGTTCCCGATGCATATCGGCGCGTCCTTCGTCGTCCTGGAGAAGACCACGCCGGACGATTTTCTCGCGGCCATCGAGCGTTACAAGACCACGGTCTGCTTCACGGCGCCGACGGCATACCGCGCGATGCTCGGCAAGATCGCAGGCCGCGATATCTCGTCGTTGCGCAAGTGCGTGTCTGCCGGTGAGACCTTGCCCAAGCCGACATTCGACGCCTGGCTGCACGCAACGGGCATCAAATTGATGGATGGCATCGGCTCCACCGAATTGCTGCACATCTTCATCAGCGCGACGGAAGACGAGATTCGCCCAGGCGCGACGGGCAAGCCGGTGCCGGGCTATGAGGCAAAGATCGTCGATGATGACGGCAACGACGTGCCATCAGGCACGATGGGGCGCCTCGCGGTCCGCGGGCCGACCGGATGTCGCTACCTTGCCGACGAGCGGCAGCGCAAATATGTCCACAATGGCTGGAACATCACCGGCGACACCTATGTGATGGATGCCGATGGGTACTTCTGGTACCAGTCGCGCTCCGACGACATGATCGTTTCGGCCGGCTACAATATTGCCGGTACCGATGTCGAAGCCGCTCTTCTGACGCATCCGGCGGTCGCCGAATGCGGCGTCGTCGGGGCGCCCGATGAGGCGCGCGGCATGATCGTGAAGGCGTATGTGGTCCTCGCCCCCGGCGTCGTGCCGGACGCGCGGCTCGCGAGCGATCTGCAGGAGCACGTCAAGCGCGAGATCGCGCCTTACAAGTATCCGCGCGCGATCGAGTTCGTGGCGCAGTTGCCGAAGACCGAGACGGGCAAGTTGAAGCGCTTTGCCCTGCGGCAGATGGCGCAGGCGGCGGCCTCGTCGCCTGGCGTCGGTCCCAAATAAGAGAGGAATGGACGATTGTCTGCAACGACGCCGAAAAGCCCGCAGCTCGCAACGCTGCCAATCAGGGAAGATGCAGCCCCGATCCGGATCCTGCAGCCCTCCGGCTGGCCGATGCCGAAGGGCTATGCCAACGGCGTGGCCGCGGAGGGACGCATCGTCGTCACCGGCGGTGTGATCGGCTGGGATACGGAAGAGCGCCTCGCGGATGGCTTTGTCGCGCAGGTACGTCAGACGTTGAGCAATATCGCGGCGATCCTAGCCGAGGGTGGCGCGCGGCCGGAGCACCTCGTGCGTCTCACGTGGTATGTTGTTGATATGGACGAGTACCTGGCCAACCTGAAGGCGCTCGGCCAGATTTACCGGGAGATTCTTGGCGCGCATTATCCAGCGATGGCGCTGGTGCAGGTCGTCAGGCTGGTCGAGAAGGCGGCGCGCGTCGAAATCGAAGCCACCGCCGTAATCCCGCGCTGATGCACCGATCAGCTCGCCTTGGCGAGATCGTCGTCCTCCGGTGAGTTCAGATAGACGCCGGAGATGGTGTCGACCCAGCACAGGTGGTCGTGCACTTTCTTCACGCCGTCGATGTTCTCGGTCAGGACAATTGCCGCCCGGCGTGCGCTTTCGTCCGTGATGACGCCGCTCAGGTGGACAATGCCGTCGCTGACGATCACGTTCAGTCCGAACGGGCACCAGTCGTTCTTTTCCATCGCGTCAATGATGCGGCCGCGAATGTGATCGTCGTCCGCCGTGGGATCCGGCACCTGGCGGGCAAGGCTCGCTACTGCCTGGAGCAGGTTGGCGCGAGAGACGAGGCCGACGACCTTGTCGCCGCGCACCACGGGCAGGCGCTTGATGTTGTTCTGCTCCATGATGTCGACGATCTCGGCAAGGGCCGTATCCTCGGTGATGGTCACCGGCGACGTCGTCATCACCTCGGAAACCTTGCTGCCGTGTTCCTGAACGAAATCGCTGGCCGATTGGCCGGGGCCTAGGATGAACTTCAGCCAGCGGCCACGCTTGCGCTGGGTCCCGATCTCGCTGCGTCGGATGAAGTCGCCCTCCGACACGATTCCGACCAGCTTGCCGCTCTCGTCGACCACGGGAAGACCGCTGACATGGCGCTTGAGCATGATGTTGGCGGCTTCGACGATGGTGGTGTCGGGCGTGACCGAGATGACCGACCGGGTCATGATCTGGTGGGCGCGCATGGAATAACTCCGCATGTCCTGGCAGAATTCGATCTCACAAGGCTAATGCAGGCCGGGTTTGGCGGTTTGACGCAGGTCAATGGGGCAGCGCGGCCGCGCTTGACGCAGCTCAAGGTGCGCCCGGCCCATGGGCATATTCTGGAATTTATAAGTTCCAGGGCCAGCCAGGAGGTCACCTTGAGCGAACTCGCCAGACTGCAGGATTTTGCGCCCGGGAAGCTGGTATCGGATCCCGCCCGGCAGGTCGCGGAGGCGAACCAGCGTGCGTGCGATCTCATGTTCAGCGTGCAACGGCAGTTCCTTGACGAGATTGTATTTGTCGCCAACGAGCTCCTGGACCGGACGCAGACCGAGACACATTTGTTCGCGGAGTTCCTCTCGAAACTGGCCGCCTCGCACTCGGTCAAGGATTGGAGAACGCTCTGCGCCGAATGCGGCCAGCATCAGCTCGATTTCATCCGGCGCGACTGCGACCGGATCTTCAAGCACGGCGACAGAGTGATCGCGACCACCGCCGGCCTCTTCAATGTTGCGTCTCGCGATTGAGCCCGAAATCGTAAAATACGGACGAAATGCGAGCCATGAGCGCCGGAAAGACCTCTCTCCTCCCGCGGGCTGAGGAGCCTGCTGCAGCGGCGGATCTGATTTCCGACGCGCCGGCAGGCACTGAGGCTTCCGATCCCGAAAAATCGGCCGAAGCAGTGACCGCTGAGCCAGCCCCATCAGCGGAATCCTATCCGGTTGACCGAGCCTTGCATGCGATGCTGGCGCGGCTGACCGGCGGCATCTCGCCCATCGCTCTGTCGCTCGCCTATCTCGATTGGGCCTCGCACCTTGTGGGCGCGCCGCAGCGACAAATGGAGTTTGCGAAGGACGCTGTTCGAGATGCGGGCCGGCTGCTCCAGGCCGCGGCACATGCGTCGACACCCAATCAGGACCCCTGGTCCGTAATCAAACCGCAGCCTCAGGATCGTCGCTTCGCCAGGCCCGAATGGGAAAGTCCTCCGTTCAACCTGCTGGCTCAGGCGTTTCTGTTGAGTGAGCAGTGGTGGCACAAGGCGACGACAGGTGTTCGAGGTGTGGCATCCGCCAACGAGGCGGTCGTGGAGTTCTCCGTGCGCCAGGTCCTCGACATGCTGGCGCCGTCGAGCTTCGTCGCGACCAACCCGGAAGTGCTGCAAAGGGCCTTTCGGAGCGGCGGCCAAAATTTCGTATGCGGTTGGCAGAATTGGTGGAGCGACTTTCTGCGGATGCGTTCCGCCAACAAGGCGGTCGGTGACGGAGAGTTCTCGGTCGGCAAGACGGTGGCGGCCTCGGCGGGAAAGGTGGTCTACCGCAACGAATTGATGGAGTTGATCCAGTATCACCCTGCCACGCAGAATGTCCGGCCTGAGCCAGTGCTGATCGTTCCGGCCTGGATCATGAAGTACTATATCCTCGATCTGTCACCAGAGAACTCCCTGGTGAAGTATCTCACCGGCGAGGGTTTAACCGTGTTCGCGATCTCGTGGCGCAATCCCGGCGTCGGCGACCGCGACGTTGCCTTCGACGATTATCGGAAGCTGGGCGTGAAGGCGGCGCTTGATGCGATCGCCTGCATCCAGCCGCGTCGGAAGGTCCATGCCCTCGGCTACTGCCTTGGGGGAACCCTATTGTCGATCACCGCCGCCGCTATGGCGCGCGACGGCGACAACCGCTTGAAGTCCATCACGTTGCTGGCCGCGCAAACGGATTTTACCGAAGCGGGCGAGCTGACGTTATTCACCAGCGAGAGCCAGGTCGCATTCCTCGAGGACATGATGTGGGAGCGCGGCTATCTCGACACCACGCAGATGGCCGGCGCCTTTCAGCTTCTGCGCTCGAACGACCTGATCTGGTCGCGGTTGTCCCACGACTATCTCTTGGGCGAGCGCGCACCGCCGAGCGATCTGATGGCCTGGAATGCGGATGCCACGCGTCTGCCGTATCGGATGCATTCGGAGTATCTGCGTCGACTGTTCCTCAACAACGATCTGGCGGAGGGGCGCTATCATGTCGACGGGCGCAATATCGCATTGTCAGACATTCACGCGCCGATGTTCGTGGTCGGCACGCTGAGGGATCACGTGGCGCCCTGGCGATCCGTCTACAAGATTCACTATCAGGTCGATGCCGACGTGACCTTCCTGTTGACCAGCGGCGGCCACAACGCGGGCATCGTGGCGCCGCCTGGCGAGCCGGGGCACAGCTACCAGGTGATGACCAAGGCGGCAGAAGCACCCTATGTCGGCTGTGACGAATGGTTCAAACGCGCACCGCATTTCAAGGGGTCGTGGTGGCCGGAATGGACCAAATGGCTTGTCGCGCGATCTGGCGATCTTTGCGAATCGCCTCAAATGGGGCTCGGCAATGTCGATCGACTCCCGGATGCGCCCGGCGAATACGTTCTGACCTAGTCAGCAGGCTCCGTGCCGAGCCTCAAGCGTGAAGCTCCAAAAGGCTTCGTCTTGTTTAGCTTCTTGTAGGCAGTCGCCGCTTTCTTCAGCAGCTCTTTCTTGCGCTTGCGACCGAGGAAGTGAAAGCCTACGGCCGAGCCTTCATCATTCAACGTCTTGGCAAGCACGCGGCCTCTCGCATCGTCATTGAGTTGCCCCAGGCTGCGTTGCGCCCGACGCAACTGTTTCAGAATGGCCTTCTGCTTTTCAAGCGACTCATCGACGAACAAGTCCTCGAGGGACTCGATCGCATAGGACAGTCGTTTGTTGAGCAGGCGCAAGTGATGCCGCTTCTTCACGCCGAGTTCGGCGAGCTTGCGAGACCTCTTCAGGAGGATCCTTTCCCACGCGGCCAGCTGCTGCGCCGCGTGTTCGGCAAGCGGGGAGCGGCGCAATCTGATGGCCTCCTTGCCTCGTCGGGTTGACCAGGGTCCACTCTCGATCCAGCCGGATGTCTGCTCGATCAGGCGGCGATATCGGACCGATCGCAGCGCCCGCGCCAAAAGACGATGGCTTTCTGCGCGCTTTTCCTGCCACGACTGAAGCTCGGCAATCAGGGCAAGCTCCTCGCCGCTGGCGGCAACAATTCGTTCGATCGCCACATCGAGATCGCGCACCATGCCGAGTTGCCGGTGTAGCCACTTCAGTTCGGCCCAGACGACCGGCCGCATGGCGTCGTCGACTATGGGAGAAAAGAAGCGGATGGCGGCGCGAAGGCGTGTGAGCGCTATGCGAATCTGGTGCAGGGCGTCGGGATCGCCGCTGCATGTTTCCTCGTGCCGGGCCATGACGGCATTGAGGTGACGGCGAGCCACGATTCGAAATGCGGTATCGCAGGCCATTGCCGCGCTCAGGCGAGCCGGTGAGGCGCTCCGTGCCGACGCCGGCTTGACGCGGGCGGGGGCCTCCGGTGTCGTGCTGCGTCGCGCCATCGCCTTGGTTACCTGTCCCCCGCCATCCCCGTCCGGCAACGGTCGCGCGTTTGCTCTGGTGTTCCTGAGGCGTCAACGATCCTCCAGTCCAGATCGCCGATCTTATAGCGCTCCTGAAGCTCGGCAACCTCTCGCGTTGCATCTGACGCGTCGTCCCGCCGGCTGTCGATACGCGCCTGGCGCGTCGCCAGGTCCGCAATCAGAAAGAGCCCGCTCAGAGGGACGTTGCACGCCCGCGCCAGCGCGGCCATCCCGTTCCGCTCAGACTGCTGCGCAAAGACCGCATCGACGATGACGGAATGTCCCTGCGCCAGAACGTGCCGCGCGCGCTCAGTCAGGACATCATAGACCCGCGCGGTGACGTCGGGCTGATAGGCGGATTGCGGCAGCCGGTCCGTTTCCTGGATCTGAAACAGCCGTTTTCGAACGACGTCGCTGCGCAGCACGACGGCGCCCGGCTGTGGCGGGACGAGGGGTGCGAGCATGCGCGCGAGCAGCGATTTTCCGGTCCCCGAAAGGCCGCCGACTGCGATCAAGCGGGGAGCCGGCGGGTTGATCAGCGCCTGGGCCAGCCGAAAATAACGGCGCGCATCCTCGATGATCCCGCTCTCATCGGCGTGAGGCCGCGCCAGCTTCGCGAGCAGCACCTGGGCGCGGATCGCTGCGCGGATGGACATGAACAGCGGAAGCGCGCCGATCGCGTCGTGGTTTTCGGCCTCAGCCGTGACGAGATAGCGATTGAGGATCGCATTTGCGGCCGATTGCTGCTCGTAGTGCAGCAGGTCCATCAGCGTGAATCCGAGATCATAGAGTACGTCGATCGAAGCCATCTCCGGATCGAACTCGATGGCGTCGAACAGAACCGGTTGATTGTCGATCAGCACGATGTTTCCAAGATGCAGATCGCCGTGGCAGCGTCGCACGAAGCCCCGACGTCCGCGATCTCCGAGCAGGTCGCGGACGCGTAGGAATGCGTCATGTGAAGCCCGTGCCAACTCGTCGATCTCGGTCGTCGCGACATGGCTGCCCCGTCGCAGACCCGCGCCATTTCCGTCGATGAGCGCCGGGATCGTTGCAATCCAGCGAGGTGCCTCGACGCGTGCTGCGATCGCATGCGAGGCCGCGATCGCATCCGCGATTCCTGTGGCGAGATGCGCACCCAGCGGGCCCGCTTGTGCCAGGTGATCCAGCGTCCGGTTCTCATCGAAGCGGATCATGTCCACGGCGAACTCGATCGCCCGACCATCTCCTCCAATTCTCAGCGAGCCGTCATCATCCTCCGTGATCGCCACCACGCCCCGGTAGATTTGCGGCGCCAAGGGCTGGTTGATCCTGATTTCCTCCTCGCAGGCCGCCTTCCTCTTCTCCAGCGTCGAATAGTCAAGGAAGGGAAAGCGGACGGCCCGCTTGATCTTCAATGCGCGGTTGCCGTCGAGAAAAACCGAGGCCGCATGCGTATCGATCCGCGTGACGCCGGGCTGCGTGGTCGGATCGGTCAGGAATGCGAAGATCCGTTCCTGGGTCGAAGTGTCCGGGTGAGAGGTCGTCATGTGCCGATATCGTCAAGGCCGCAGCACGGCCGCTCCCAAAATCTGCCCGCCCCGCAACCTGCCCAGAACTTCGTTGGCCTCGCTCAGTGCAAAAACGGTGGTTTCGGTCCGGACGCCGGCCTGCAGCGCAATTTTCAGAAAATCCAACCCATCGTGACGGGTCAGGTTGGCGACGGAAAGCAGTTGCCGTTCCTCCCACAGCAGGCTGTAGGGAAAGCTCGGAATGTCGCTCATGTGAATGCCGGCGCAGACCACGCGGCCGCCTTTGCGGACCGCGCGCAAGGCGGCCGGCACGAGCTCGCCGGCAGGCGCGTAGATGATCGCGGCGTCGAGCGGCGCATCGGGCAGTTCGTCCGAAGCGCCAGCCCAGACGGCACCGAGATTGCGCGCAAAATCCTGCGCCGCGATGTCGTCGCGGCGCGTAAAGGCGTAGACTGATCGCCCCTGCCAAACCGCGACCTGGGCGACGATGTGGCCCGCGGCTCCGAAGCCATAGATCCCGAGCCTTTCCGCATATCCTGCCATCACCAGCGAACGCCAGCCGATCAGGCCCGCGCATAGCAGCGGCGCGATCGCGACGTCGTCGCCATCCTCGCCAAGCGGAAATGCGTAGCGCGCATCGGCAATGGCATCCGTCGCATAGCCGCCGTCGCGGGTGCAGCCGGTGAACAATGGATGATCGCAGAGATTTTCCATGCCCTCGCGGCAGAACCGGCAGGTGCCGCAGGTGTAGCCGAGCCAGGGGATGCCGACGCGATCCCCTAGCCGATGCGTGGTCACGTCAGGCCCGACGAGATCGACGCGGCCGACGATCTCATGACCGGGGACGATCGGATAGCGGATGTCAGGCAGCTCGCCGTCAACCACATGAAGGTCAGTACGGCAGACGCCGCAGGCACTGACCTTCACCCGGATCTGGCCGTCGCCAGGGATCGGGTCCGGCCGCTCATCCATCCGCAGCCGCGCTCGCGGGCCGGGCAACACCATCGCACGCATCAGTCTCTCCCGAACCCATCGCAGGTATCATGTCAATCCTAGAGCATGATCCGGAAAAGTGTGGAGCGGTTTTTCCGAAAAGATCATGCTCAAACAACCACCTAAAGCGCGATGACGATTCCCCAATCTTATCGCGCTTTAGCGTGCGAACGCGGCAAGTCCTTGACGTCCATCAAATCGGCGACTTGCCGGCCGGCGGCTCCCCTTGGCCTTGATAAGGATCAAGGGCCGGGCGGGGAGGCGGTCTATTTTGACCGACAGAGGAGAATCCCGATGCCCATCAAGGACGTCTTGTTGCCGCTTGTTGGTGAGCCGAGCACGTCGGCACTGGCCGCGATCGAGACATGTGTGGCGGCAGCCGCCGATCTCGGTGCGAAGATCACCGCGTTCGCGGTGGAGGAGGATGTTCTCGTCCGGCCGAAAGTCGTGATCTCATCGGATCTGGACAATGCGGCGGAGGCTCATGCCCTGCGCAGTGTGACGGGGGTGCAGGATCTGTTGAATGCATTCAGGATCGCGGCATCCCGCTTGAACATTCGGGCTGACGGCCAGTTGCACAAAGTGGAAGCGGAGGCGATTGCGGCGGCGGTGGCGGAGCGCGCGCGCTACAGCGATCTCACGCTGGTCCCGGTCAAGGCCAACGACAGCCGGTCGGAACACCTCATCGAGCAATTGATTTTCGAATCCGGCCGACCGCTTTTGCTCTGTCCCGAAGCGCATGCCGACAAGCTGCGGGTTGAATTCGAGAACGTCATCATCGCGTGGGACCGTTCCGCGCCTGCGGCACGAGCCGTCGGCGATGCCCTGCCGATCCTCCAGGCGGCGGCCTCGGTTCGGATCATCACGGTGACGGACGACGCGGCCGACGACATCATGAAATCCGGGACCGGCCTCGTCGACCACCTCAGGGAGCACGGAGTCCCCGCGTCCTTTGAAACCGTGAAGATCGACGGCAGCTCGATCGGCAAGGTGCTCGGAAGCTGGGCAAAGGAGCATGCCATCGATGCGATCGTCATGGGAGCCTACCACCATTCCCGCCTGAACGAGATCGTCTGGGGCGGCGTGACCAAGACCGTCATCGGTGAGCCACCCTGTTGGGTTATGATGTCGCATTAGATGCTTCAGCCATCTGTCATGGCCGGGTTCCAAACACGTCGCCCGGCGCCGAGTGAATGATTGCGACATGTCGACCTATCGTCTGAAGAATTTGCTGTCGCCCCGATCGGTGGCACTCGTCGGGGCCAGCCCACGGCACGTGTCGGTCGGTCGTGCGGTCCTGGAAAACATCCGCAAGGCGAGCTTCAAGGGCGAGTTGGGGCTGGTGAACTCGCGCTATGCCGAGATCGCCGGCGTTCCGGCCGTCGACAGTCTCGACAGGCTGCCATTCGTGCCGGAACTCGTTGCCATCACCGCGCCGGCGGGCGAGGTGCCCGGCATCATCGAGCAGGCCGGCCGCCGTGGCTCGGCGGGCGCGCTGATCGTGACCGCGGGGCTCGGGCATGGTCCCGGATCTCTCGAAGAAGCGGCACTCGTCGCAGCGCAAAGATACGGCATGCGATTGATCGGTCCCAATTGCCTCGGGATCATGATGCCCGGCGCGAGCCTGAATGCGAGCTTCTCAGCTCACATGCCCGGCGCAGGCAGCCTGGCTCTGATCTCGCAGTCGGGCGCGATCGCTGCCGGCATGGTGGATTGGGCGGCACAGCGCGGCGTCGGCTTCTCCGGAATCGTCTCGATCGGCGACCAGCTCGACGTGGATATCGCCGATCTCCTCGACTACTTCGCGCTCGACCACAAGACGCGCGCGATCCTGCTTTATATCGAGGCGATCAAGGACGCACGGAAATTCATGTCGGCGGCGCGCGCCGCGGCGCGGGTCAAGCCGGTGGTCGTCGTGAAGTCCGGCCGCCTGGCGCAAGGCGCGCGCGCGGCCGCGACGCACACTGGAGCTCTCGCCGGCGCCGATGCCGTTTACGACGCAGCATTCCGCCGTGCCGGCATCCTGCGCGTGTCCGACCTGCGCGAGCTGTTCGACTGTGCGGAGACGCTCGGGCGCGTCGAATCGCCGAGCGGAAAGCGGCTTGCCATTCTCACCAATGGCGGCGGTATCGGTGTTCTCGCGGTCGATCGTCTCGTCGAGCTCGGCGGCATTCCCGCGCCCATGACGCCGGAGATGCGGCAAAACCTAGACGCGATACTGCCTTCGACCTGGTCGGGCGCAAATCCCGTCGATATCGTCGGCGATGCGGACGCCTCGCGCTACGCGGCTGCGCTCGAAGTACTGCTCGCCGATCCCGGCAACGACGCCGTGCTGGTGCTCAACGTCCAGACCGCGATCGCGTCCGCGTCCGATATCGCGACAACCGTGACTGAACTCGTCAGGAAATACCGCGAGCAGCATCGTAGCTGGGCCAAGCCCGTGCTCGCCGCCTGGGTCGGGGCCGAACAGACAATCGTGGAGACGCTCTCAAGCGCCGGCATCCCCAACTACCCGACAGAGGACGATGCTGTGCGCGGGTTCATGCACCTGGTGCGGCATCGCGAGCTGGTCGAGGAGATCACGCAGGTGCCGCCCGCGATGCCTGACTCATTTGCGCCCGACGTCGAAGCCGCAAGACAAATCGTGAGGGCCGCCATCGCGGATGGCCGTAAATGGCTCGAGCCGGTCGAGATCAAGCGGGTGCTCGAGGCCTACGATATTGCCATGGTGCCGACCTACGCGGCTGCCGATGTCGAGCAGGCGGTCGCTCATTCCAGGGAGATGTTCGCGCAGGGCGCCACCGTCGTACTCAAGATCCTGTCGCGCGACATCGTGCATAAGTCCGATGTTGGTGGGGTCGTCCTCAACTTGACCACACCCGACGCCGTGCGTGCTGCCGCTACCGACATTCTGGCCCGGGCGAGGAAGCTGCGGCCCGAGGCGCGCATTTCCGGCGTCATCGTGCAGGCCATGGTCGTGAAGGCGAAGGCGCGCGAGCTCATCCTCGGCCTTGCCGACGACCCGACCTTCGGCATGGTCGTCGTCTTCGGGCGGGGCGGCACCGCGGTCGAGATCATCAACGACAAGGCGCTGGCGCTGCCGCCGCTCGATCTGCAGCTTGCGCGCGACCTGATCGAGCTCACCCGCGTCTCGCGCCTGCTGCGCGCCTATCGCGACGTGCCGGCGGTCAAGCAGGACGCCGTCGCCATGGTGCTGGTCAAGCTCGCCCAGATGTCCGCTGACATTCCCGAGATCCGGGAGTTGGACATCAATCCGCTGCTTGCCGACGAGACCGGGGTGACGGCGGTCGATGCGCGCGTCGCGGTCGGGGCGCCGCAGCGAAAGTTCGCAGGCTCAGGGCCGGCCAATTTTGCCGTTCGCGCCTATCCGTCGCAATGGGAGCGTCACCTCGAGCTCAAGGAGGGCTGGCGCATCTTCGTGCGGCCGATGCGTCCCGAGGACGAGCCGACCATTCACGAATTCCTGCGGCACGTGACGCCGCACGACCTTCGCCTGCGCTTCTTCGCGCAGATGAAGGAGTTCAACCACCAGTTCATCGCGCGTCTGACGCAACTCGACTATGCCCGCGCCATGGCCTTCATCGCTTTCGACGAGGCGACCGGCGACATGGTTGGCGCGGTCCGCATCCATTCTGACTCGATCTACGAGACCGGCGAATACGCTATTCTGTTGCGGTCCGATCTGAAGGGCAGGGGACTCGGATGGGCCCTGATGCACCTGATCATCGAATATGCGAGATCGGAAGGACTGAAGGTCATATCGGGCGATGTGCTGCAGGAGAACATCGTGATGCTCGACATGTGCCGCCAGCTCGGCTTCGAAGTGAAGCCGGACCCGGTCGAGCCTGATATCTGCGACGTACGGCTGAAGCTCTGAAGCGTAACGTGGCCGCGGAAGCTCGCTCAACGTCTCTCGCTGGCAGGCAGCGTAATCGCATATGACGTAAGCGCTTGGGGCGCTGAAGTTTCCACATTGTCATGGCCGGGCTTGTCCCGGCCATCCACGCCTTACTTTGCAGCCCAAAGAACGTGGATGCCCGGGACAAGTCCGGGCATGACGGGCTCTTGTTACATTGCCCGCAAGCGAGAGAGGAGGGCACGTGTTTCGCGGCAACTATCATTTGCGTCAAGCATGGAGACGTGTGGCCGGCTTGAGGCAGGTCAATCGGGCTGCCATGCGCCGGCCTAGAAACGACGCATGCTAGCTTGGGACCGGTCGTCCCGAGGAGGTGTGATCTTGAACGCTGAACCTTTGTTGGCGGCGATGCCGTCCGGTGACGTGCTCGAACTGCGCCCAGCCGGGCCGTGGATCGCAGCCAATGTCTCGAAGCTCGAATCGCTGTCGCGCTCGGTGAAGGCCGATGTCGACCGGTCGAGGGCCGTGAAGCTGGACATGAGCGAGGTGAGCGAGCTCGATACGCTCGGCGCATGGTTGCTCGAGAAGCTGTCCCGCCGGGGCCCGTCGACGGGCAGCACCGCCGAGATCGTCGGCGTTGCCGACAATTATAGCGGGCTCATGGACGAGGTTCGTCAGGTCAATCGGCACAACCCGACGTCCCTGCCGATACCCAACCCGGCCTTGCTGCGGCTGAACGAGCTCGGCAAAGCCACGGTCGGCGCGCGGGAAGACATCGCGATCTTCCTGCAAATGTTGGGCGCGCTGTTCATGGCCTTGATCGGCGTGGTGCGGCGGCCGCGGTCGTTGCGGCTGACGTCGCTGGTCTATCAGCTCTACCGCATCGGCTGGCAGGCGATCCCGATCATCATGCTCATCACTTTCCTGATCGGCGCGATCATCGCGCAGCAGGGCTTTTTCCATTTCCGCAGGTTCGGCGCCGAGTCATATACGGTGGACATGGTCGGCATTCTGGTGCTGCGCGAGCTCGGCGTTTTGATCGTCGCCATCATGGTCGCCGGGCGGTCGGGCAGTGCCTATACCGCCGAGCTCGGCTCGATGAAGATGCGGGAGGAGATCGATGCGCTCGCGACCATGGGGCTCGATCCGGTCGACGTGCTGATCCTGCCGCGCGTGATGGCGCTCGTCATCGCCCTGCCGATCCTAGCCTTCATCGGATCGATTGCCGCTCTCTATGGCGGCGGCCTGGTCGCCCAATTTTACGGTGACATGGGGCCGGCTATCTATCTCGCGCGGCTGCACGAGGCGATCTCGGTCACCCATTTCGAGGTCGGCATCCTCAAGGCGCCGTTCATGGCGCTGGTGATCGGCATCGTCGCCTGCAGCGAGGGGCTGCGGGTGAAGGGCAGCGCGGAATCGCTGGGCAAGCAGACGACGACATCGGTGGTGAAGTCGATCTTCCTCGTCATCGTGCTGGACGGCCTGTTTGCGATCTTCTTTGCCTCGATCGGAATGTAACGATGGCGGATACGTTACAGGCATTTGCGATCCGCGTCCGCGATCTCGTAGTCGGCTTCGGCCACCAGACCGTGCTCGATCATTTGTCGCTCGATGTCCGCCGTGGCGAGATCCTCGGGCTGGTCGGCGCGTCGGGTGGCGGCAAATCGGTTCTCATGCGCACCATCATCGGCCTGATCCCACGCCGAAGCGGTGAGATCGACGTGATGGGCCAGCCGATCGGCGCGACGCACGACCGCAGCACCCAGAGCGTCGCGAGCCGATGGGGCATCTTGTTTCAGCAGGGTGCGCTGTTCTCATCGCTGACGGTGCGGCAGAACATCCAGTTTCCGCTCCGCGAAAATCTCGTCCTGTCGCAGGAGTTGATGGACGAGATCGCGACTGCAAAGCTCGAGATGGTGGGGTTGCGGCCGCAGGACGGCGACAAATATCCGGCAGAACTATCCGGCGGCATGACCAAGCGCGTCGCGCTGGCACGCGCGCTGGCACTCGACCCGCCGATCCTGTTCCTGGACGAGCCGACCTCAGGCCTCGATCCGATCGCCGCCGGCGATTTCGATGCGCTGATCAAGACCTTGCAGAGGACGTTGGGGCTCACCGTGTTCATGGTCACCCATGATCTGGCCAGCCTTACGACCGTATGCGATCGCGTCGCTGCACTTGCGGACGGAAAGATCGTGGCCATCGGGCCGATGCGCGAGCTGCTTCAATCCGAGCATCCCTGGGTGCGAGCCTATTTCCACGGCAAGCGCTCCCAGATGCTGCAACCTCAGATGAGATGAGACATGGAAACCCGCGCACCCTACGTTCTGATCGGCGCCTTCGTGATGGCTGCGATTCTTGCTGTCTTCGGCTTCATCTACTGGCTGAACAACACCGGCG
Organism: Bradyrhizobium sp. UFLA05-108; assembly: GCF_059803455.1. NCBI lineage: Bacteria > Pseudomonadati > Pseudomonadota > Alphaproteobacteria > Hyphomicrobiales > Nitrobacteraceae > Bradyrhizobium > Bradyrhizobium sp. UFLA05-108. Next base: position 128,149 of record NZ_JBANAZ010000013.1, read on the forward strand.
GTATTGGGCCGCGGACGAGCTACCACGTGCAGTTCCAGGGCCCCGTGCCCGGACTTCTGGTCGGCGCGGGCGTGCTGTTCAACGGCATCCGCGTCGGTGAGGTCGCCGCGCTTGCGCTTGCTCCGGACAATCCGCGCTTCGTCAATGCGACGATCTCGGTGGCCTCCGCCACGCCAGTGCGTGCCGACACCAGGGTAGGCCTGGATTTCCAGGGCCTGACCGGCGTGCCGGTGGTGGCGCTCGAGGGCGGGATGATCGTCGCAAAGCCGGGCGAGATGCCGGTGCTGATCGCAGATGCCGGCGCCGGACAGAGCATGACTCAGGCGGCGCGCGATGCTCTGCGCCGCGTGGATTCGGTGCTCGAAGAGAACTCCGGGCCGCTCAAGGACACGATCGCCAATTTCAAGACCTTCTCGGAAGGGCTTGCGCGCAACACCGGCAAACTCGACGGCATTGTCGCCGGATTGGAGAAGATGACGGGCGGTGGTGCTCCAGCCCAGAAGATCACCTATGATCTCCGTGCCCCGCAAAATATCGGTCCTGTCGGCAAGACCCTGACGGAGGCACTGGCGATCCCCGAGCCGACCGCGGTCGCGATGTTGCAGACACAGCGGATGCTGTTCTCGCCGACCGGCGACTATCCCGGCTTCGCCGAGTTCCTGTGGGCCGACAGCATTCCCAAGCTTCTGCAGGCGAGGCTGATCGACAGTTTCGAGAACTATGACATGGCGCATGCGCCGTTGCGGACGAGCGACATCGGTCAGGCGGACCATCAGCTCCTGATCGACATCAGGCGCTTCCGGATCTCGACCGACGGTGATCCGGTTGCCGAGATTGGCCTGTCGGCGAGGATCGTCGACAAGAACGGCAAGGTGATCGCCTCGCGTCTTCTGGAGGCCAGCGAAAAGCTCGACAAGATCGAGCCGGCCGCCGCAGTCGAGGCTTTCAACGCTGCGTTTGCGCAGATTGCAAAGGAACTGATCGGCTGGACCGTGCAGTCGGTCTAGCCAGCGCTATTCCAGCGTCTTCAGATAAGACAGGAGATCGTGGATCTGGTCCGGATTGAGCTCGAAGGCGGGCATGTCCGGATGGCCGGTATAGATGCCCTCCGCGAGCGCTTCGCCGAGCGTCTCGATCGGGTAGCGTTGATGCAACGTCCGGAATGCCGGAGCGATCTTCAGCGGGCTTTCCAACCTGCGGTCGATGGCATGGCAGCGCGCGCAATTGGCGCGCGCGTAGGCCTTGCCGCGTTGCTCGGCCTTGGAGGCGGCGAGGGCCGGTGTTGCCAGGAGAAGCGCGATCAGGATCTGACGAAGCGTGAATTGCAGCATGAAGGGATTGGTCTCGAAGGGGCCGGCACAGAGAATACGGAGGCGGCGCATCGCAAAATTGATCTGGGTCAACTGCATCTGTGACAAGGCAGTAAAATGCCGAAGCGCGGCAGACTCGGCTTAAGGCCGGAGGCGGGTGCGCCTGGCTGGAGCGATGAATGAAGTCTTCCCTGGTTGCAATCGAACCCAACAGGCACTTCTGCAGGGAGTGCTCGATACGTGATTTCAGCATGTGCGCTTCGCTCGATGCGGCTGAACTCAGGGAGTTCGAGCATCTGGGGCGCCGTGTGCATTTTATCGCCGGCGAGACGGTATTTTCCGAGGAAGACATCACGACATCCTTTTACAACCTTCTCGAAGGTGTGATGAGGCTCTACAAGCTGTTGCCGGATGGGCGGCGGCAAATCGTCGGCTTCGCGCTGCCCGGCGACTTCCTGGGGATGAATGTCTCCGGTCGCCACAACTTCTCTGCGGACGCAATCGGCCCCGTGACGGTCTGCCAGTTTGCCAAGGCCGCGTTCGGCCGTTTCATCGAGGACAGGCCGCATCTCCTGCGCCGTATCAACGAACTCGCCGTGCGCGAGTTGAGCCAGGCTCGCGACCACATGGTCTTGCTGGGACGCCGTTCGGCGGAGGAGAAGGTCGCTACCTTTCTCCTCGGCTGGCGCGAGCGCCTGACACTGCTCAACGGGCCGTCAGGCACGGTGCCCCTGCCGATGAGCCGCCAGGATATCGCCGACTATCTTGGACTGACCATCGAAACGGTCAGCCGCACCTTCACCAAGCTCGAGCGTGTCGGCGTGATCCAGATCCTCCATGGCGGTATCAGCCTGCTTGATCCGGCGCGCGCCGAAGCACTGGCGGCTGCCTGAGAGACCTCTTTACCATGGTGATCGCTGATTTTTGATCGCGATCAAGGACGACGATCGGCGGCCGCGCATACTGCCCAGGTTGATGAAAGCTCAGGGGGGCAGCACCATGCCGATCGATGCGCTGTTGATGACCATTGCCGTTGTGACCGTCTTCGTCGCCTTCGCGGCGGTGTTGGCATGGGCGGACCGCCAAACGAGGCCTAACCAGCTCAAGTCGAACGAAACAGCCTTCAAACATTGAGGCGGCTGAGGTCATAGCCTCATTGGCGTGACCTGAGATGGAGTTGGTGGAAGGTCCATCTTGGCCCTGCGAGGCAAAGGCCGTGCATCGCCGCGCTTATGGTTAATTCGCAACTCAGCATCGCGCGCATCCCTTTGATGCAGCCTGTGGATGCGCACCTTGGGGCGGCGGGAACGCTCCCTTTCCCGGCACTTGCCCTAAAGTGCATATGTGTGGTTTCCGGTTGAAAAGCCCGGTAACGTTGACTACGCAGGAACCCCAGTACCTCGCAGTCTTAGGAGTCCGACGGCGTGCCTCAGGACAAGACCAGCGATCCCCGACAGTCGTCGGGCAACAAGCTTTCGGTGCTGCGCAAGCATCCGATCTTCGCTGATCTGGAGCCGGAGGCGCTCGACCAGCTCTGCCGCTATGCCAAGCACACCACCGTCAAGCGCGGCGCGACGATCGCCGCGAAGGGCGATCCCGGCAACAACCTTTTTGCGGTCATCACCGGAACTGTAAAAATTTCCTCCTCTTCGCCCGATGGCCGAAACGCCATCCTCAATTTGATCGGTCCAGGAGAAATTTTTGGTGAGATCGCGGTGCTCGATGGTGCGCCACGGTCGGCAGACGCCACCGCCAACACCAATTGCGAGCTCTACATCATCGATCGTCGGGATTTCCTTCCTTTCGTGAAGAGCCAGCCTGAATTGGCGATGAAGTTCATCGAGCTGCTCTGCGGCCGGCTACGCTGGACCAGCCAGCAGGTCGAGCAGGTGATCTTGCAGAACCTGCCGGGACGGCTCGCCAGTGCGCTGCTCGGCCTGACCGAGGAGCGCAAGCTCGATTCCGGCAGCGGAACCCTCGCGATCACCCAGCAGGAGATCAGCGAGATGGTCGGCATGACCCGCGAGAGCATCAACAAGCAGTTACGCGCCTGGGCCGCGCGGAGCTGGGTCCGCCTCGAGCATGGCGCCATCGTCGTGCTCGACATCGACGCGTTGCGCGAGCTTGCCGAAAGCGGTCTCGAAGGCGGGTGACAACGTTCGGTGTCATCCGTCGATGATAGCGACGGCTCGCGTCCAGCCCGCCGAAGCCCGTTCGATCTTCACGGGGAAGCAGGAGACGGTGAAGCCCGTCGACGGCAGCTTCTCCAGATTGTGCAGCTTCTCGAGATGGCAGTAGCCGATGTGACGCCCCGCCTTGTGACCTTCCCAGATCAGCTTCGCATCCTTCGTCTCAGCATATCTCTTCGCGGTATGGACGAACGGCGCGTCCCAGCTCCAGCCGTCGGTGCCGGTCAGCCGCACGCCGCGCTCGAGCAGATACATCGTGGCCTCATAGCCCATGCCGCAGCCTGAATTGACGTAGTCGGCGCGCCCGAATTTCGCGCCGGCGCTGGTGTTGACGACGACGATCTCGAGCGGCGATAGCGTGTGCCCGATACGCGCGAGCTCCTTCTCCACGTCGTCGGCGGTCGCCACATGGCCGTCTGGCAGATGGCGGAAGTCGAGCTTGACGCCGGGCTGCAGGCACCACTCGAGCGGCACCTCGTCGATCGTCCAGGCGCGCTCGCCGCGGTTCATGGTGGGATGGAAATGCCAGGGCGCATCGAGATGCGTGCCATTGTGAGTCGATAGCGATACCTGCTCCACCGCCCAGCCTTGACCATCGGGCAGATCCTCGGCCTTCAGCCCGTCGAAGAACTGCAGCATGCGCGGCAGCCCCTGCTGATGATCGATGTACTGGATCGTCGGATGGTTGCCGGGCGGGTCGGCCGGCACGTCATTCTGCAACGGCACCGAGATGTCGATCAGCTTCCGCGGCATGGCATTCCCTCAAGACGGTCCGGTGTGTCGGGCATCTTGGGGGGCCTCCATTGGCCACGTCAAGTGACGCGCCGGCGACGTCAAGTGACGCGCTGGCGAGGTCAGGGGACGCGCCGGCGACATCAAGCCAGCCCGCCGAAGGCGAGTCGCGGCCAGGTGCATCGATGCAACTCTTGCATTGATCGATGCCGTATTTGGCTTGGACAGGGAATGCCGCCCGCCCTAGGGACGACAAGGGCGACTTCGCGCTGATGCAGCGCGTCCGCTCAGGGACGGGACGACCGTCTCGACCGAACCTCTAAGCCGCAACCAATAGCGGTCGAGCATAAGACGAGAGGAACATCCATGGGTACATTGAGCATCGTTACCACGCGCTGCGCCGGCCGGGGCCTTCGATCCCGCCGCAGCACCACGGCGGGGAGGTCATGAACGGCGACCTTCGCGACGCCGAGGACTTCGCGGCCGCGATGATGAAGCAGCCGAATCCGCCCGAATCCCTCGCACACAATGCTACCAAGGTGGTGCGCTTGTGACGCTTGACTTCGCACCTGAAGAGGAGCGCCTTAAGGCGGCCCGCAGCACCTGCGCAACGACGACATAATCAATTGAGGAGGAAAGACCAGATGAAGACACTAACCGGCATCATCACGGCCGTTGCGCTGGCGGTCACAGCGCCCCTGGCGACCGCACGCGATTTCCGCTCCGCCGACGTACACCCCGCCGATTATCCGACCGTCGAAGCCGTCAGGTCAATGGGCAAGGAGCTCGCAACGGCGAGCGGTGGGAAGCTCGGCGTGAAGGTGTTTCCAAATGGAGCCCTGGGCTCTGAGAAGGACACCATCGAGCAGCTCAAGATCGGCGCGCTCGACATGATGCGGATCAACGCATCGCCGTTGAACAACTTCGTGCCGGAAACCATCGCGTTGTGTCTGCCATTCGTCTTCCGGGACACGCAGCACATGCGCAACGTTCTCGACGGGCCGATCGGCGATGAAATCCTGGCCGCGATGGAGCCCGCGGGTCTCATCGGCCTTGCCTATTACGACAGCGGCGCGCGCTCCATCTACACCGTCAAGGCGCCGATCAAGTCGCTCGCGGACGTCAAGGGCCTGAAGATCCGCGTCCAGCAATCCGACCTTTGGGTCGGCATGATCCAGAGCCTCGGGGCCAACCCGACGCCGATGCCGTATGGCGAGGTCTATACCGCGCTCAAGACCGGTCTGGTTGACGCCGCCGAGAACAACTGGCCCTCTTACGAATCGTCGCGGCATTTCGAGGCAGCCAAGTTCTACAATGTCACCGAACACTCCTTGGCGCCCGAAGTTTTGGTGATGTCTAAGAAGGTCTGGGACACGCTGAGCAAGGAGGATCAGGCGATGATCCGCAAGGCGGCCAAGAACTCGGTGCCCGTGATGCGCAAGCTCTGGGACGAGCGCGAGCAGGCCTCCCGCAAGACCGTCGAAGCGGCCGGCGTTCAGGTCGTCACGATCGCCAACAAGCAGGAGTTCGTCGATGCGATGAAGCCGGTGTACGACAAGTTCGCCGGTGACGAAAAGCTGAAGAGCCTCGTCAAGCGTATCCAGGACACGAAGTAGGAAGAACGCGTCGGCTTCCGGCGTCGCCGAGCGGCGACGCCGGACCCTCGCAAGGAGGCGCGGGAATGACAGACCCACACGTCGCAAGCCACGAGCCGGAAGCGGCGGCACGTCCGTCGACCGGCTTGCTGTCGCGGATCAATGCCGTCATCGCTCGTATCGGTATGTATCTATCCGTGAGCGGCCTGCTGGTCATCGTCACCATCGTTTTCTACCAGGTGTTCGGACGTTACGTGCTCAATTCCAGCCCGACCTGGACGGAGAACCTTGCGCTGGTTCTCATCCTCTATGTCACGCTGATCGGTGCCGCCGTCGGCGTGCGCGATGCCGGACACATCGGCATGGACAGTCTGCTGGTGATGCTTCCGGATCATTTGCGAGAGAAGATCGAGCTGGTGATCCACGTTCTGGTGGCCTTGTTCGGCATTGCGATGGTCTACAACGGCTGGATCCTCGGGGCGTCGGTCGGCACCGTGAAGATCCCCAATCTCGGCCTTCCTGAGGTCGTCCGCTACGTACCGCTGATCGCCTCCGGCGTCCTGATCGTCTCCTTTTCAATCGAGCACATCATTGCTCTCCTGCGCGGCGAAGAGGTCGTCCCCTCATGGAATTGATCATTCTCGGCGCCACCTTCTTCGGCTTCCTCGTCCTCGGCGTCCCGGTCGCGTTTGCGATCGGCCTCTCGGCCATTTGCACCATCCTCTACGAAGGCCTGCCGGTTGCCGTCATCTTCCAGCAGATGATGTCGGGGATGAACATCTTCTCCTTCCTCGCCATACCGTTCTTCGTCTTCAGCGGTGAGCTGATGCTGCATGGCGGCGTCGCCGACAAGATCGTGCAGCTTGCCAAGAATCTCGTCGGACACATCCGCGGCGGGCTCGGCATGTCGAACGTGGTCGCCTGCACGCTGTTCGGCGGCGTATCCGGCTCGCCCGTGGCCGACGTGTCGGCGATGGGCGCGGTGATGATCCCGATGATGAAAAAGGAAGGTTTCGACACCGACTACGCCGTCAACGTCACCACCCACGCCTCGCTGGTCGGAGCGCTGATGCCGACCAGCCACAACATGATCATCTATGCCCTGGCCGCCGGCGGCAAGGTATCGATCGGCGCGCTGATCGCCGCCGGCATCCTGCCAGCGCTCGTGCTGATGGCGTGCATGCTGGTCGCCGCTTACGCGGTCGCGGTGAAGCGAGGCTACCCGGCCGGCAAGTTCCCGGGTTGGGCCGAGGTGTTCCGCTCGCTCGCGGCCGCGCTGCCCGGCCTTCTGATCGTCGGCATCATCCTGGCGGGCATCCTGTCCGGCGTCTTTACTGCAACCGAATCTGCAGCCGTCGCAGTCACCTACACGATCCTGCTGACGTTCTTCATTTACCGCACGATGACCTTGCAGAACTTCCTGCGGGCCGCGGCCAAGGCGGTGAAGACGACGGGCGTAGTGCTGCTGCTGATCGGCGTCTCCACCATGTTCCAGTATCTGATGGGACTCTACGAGGTAGCCGACCTCGCCGGCGACATGATGAATAAGGTGTCCTCGGAACCCTGGATGATCTTCCTGCTCATCAACGTCATCCTGTTTTTGCTCGGCACCTTCATGGACATGGCGGCGACCATCCTGATCTGCACCCCGATCTTCCTCCCGATAGCGATGAAGGCGGGCATGGATCCCGTGCAGTTCGGCATGCTGATGTTGATCAACTGCGCCCTGGGGCTGAACACCCCGCCGGTCGGAACGACGCAGTTCGTGGGCTGTGCCATCGGTGGCATCTCGGTGGGCGCGGTGATGCGCACCATCCTGCCGTTCTACGCCGCGCTGATCGCAGCGCTCATGTTCGTGACCTACGTCCCTGCTTTCTCGCTCTGGCTGCCGCGTCTGCTGATGGGGTACAAGGGGTAGCCGCAACAGGGAGAGGCTATCCGTGACGGACTATCGCAAGCTGTTCGATCTCACCGGCAAGACCGCGGTGGTGCTGGGTGCCGGATCGGGCATCGGCAAGTCGTCGGCCGAGGCGTTGGCCGGGCTCGGTGCCCGCATCGTCTGCGCCGATCGTGCGCTGGACGCAGCGGAAGCGACCGCCGCCGGCATTCGCGACAAGGGCGGCTGGGCTGAGGCGGCTGCGTGCGATACTGCGAGCGCCGCCGATGTCAATGCGCTGGCCGCGACCGTGATGCAGAAATTCCCGCGGCTCGACATCGCGGTGACGACGCCGGGGTTGAACATCCGCAAGACCATTCTCGATTATACCGAGGAGGATCTCGACCGCGTCCTCAACCTGAACGTCAAGGGCACCGTCTGGTTCTTCCAGGCCTTCGGCCGTATCATGGTCGAGCAGAAGGGCGGCAGCATCATCGCCTGTTCCTCGGTGCGTGCTGTCACCATCGAGCCCGGTCTTGGCATCTACGGATCGACCAAGGCGGCGATCGGTCTCCTGGTGAAGGGCTTTGCCTCCGAGGTCGGGCATGCCGGCGTTCGCGTCAACGCGATTGCGCCGAGCATCGCCGAGACCGCGCTGACCGGCCCGTTCAAGCAGCGTCCCGACATCTACGATCTCTATGCCCGGCATACCGTCTTCAACCGCTGGAGCAGCGCCGACGAGGTCGCGACTGCCGTGGCCTATCTCGCCTCGGATGCCGCAAGCTATGTCAGCGGCAGCACGTTGTTCGTCGATGGCGGCTGGACGGCCGTCGACGGTCCGCCGACCGGTCTCACGCAGCTCAGCAAATAGCGCGAGCGCCTTTATCTAAAGCGGAATGGCTTTATTCAGAGTGAGCCGAGGACTCGGATCACCTCTCCCGAAGGGAGAGGTGGACTTCCAGGCGATCGACGGAACTTGATCTCATCAGGACTTAGCCGCAAAGCCCACACGCCGGCGCAGCTCTCTCTGATCTCCGTCGGTTAGCAGTTCGATCAGCACGCGCGCCGCGGCGACATGTGCCGCGCGCGTCGTGACACCCGCCGTATACATCGTCGCGAGTTCGTGCCCCGGCGGGAGCGAGCCGGACAGCACAGTCCCTTCAGTCGCGATGATTTCGGTCGCCTGCGTGCATCCGATCGGCCGTTTGGCATCGGATGCCGCGAGCTGCCGCATCGCGGTCGCGCCGTTCGGAAAGATTCTGAGGCGTGACGCGACCTCGCCGGCGATGCCGAGCCGCTCCATCACCATGGCGACGTGAATTCCGGCTGTTGAGACCTTGGTGTCGGGGACAAAGATTGCATCGGCCGCGCGCAGCGCGTCCCGCAGGTCGGCCTCGGTCTTGACGGTGACCTCCGGGTCGTTGGCGCGGACGGCGAGCGCGGTCTCGACGACGCCGACATCGGCGATTGAAGTCGGATCGACAAGCTTTTCGTCGGCAAGCCTGGTCACGAGCGTGCGCGTCAGGATGACGATGTCGGCCGGCGCGCCTCCGCGCAATCTGTCGGCCATCAGACCGACCGCGCCGAACTGACCTTCGATCCCACAGCCTGTACGCGCTTTGAGGTTCTCGGCAAGCCGGGCGACCAGGCCCTGCGCCGCGCCGCCGCTCAAAATATGGATCGCCGTCACGATACAAGCTCCATTGCTGCGATCAGCCTGTCGCGCGTGATCGGCAAGTCGCGCACGCGGACGCCGAGGCAATCGAACACCGCATTCGCAATCGCGGCCGTCACCGGACCATGCGCGGCTTCGCCGGCGCCGACCGGCGCGACCTCCGGCCGCTGGATGACCTCGACGTCAACGGCGGGCACCTCGCTGAAGGTCAGGATCGGATAATCCGTCCAGGACGTGGAGGCGATGTGCGTGCGGTCGAAGCGGACGCGCTCCTTCAAGACCCAGCTCGTGGCCTGGATCGCGCCACCCTCGATCTGGTTGATCACACCATCCGGATTGATGGCCTCGCCGACATCGACCGCAAGCGTCAACCGCTTGACACGTATGTCGTCCTCGCCCGCGATTTCGGCAATCGCCGCGCAATAGGCACCGGTGTTTTTGTAGCGCGCGAAGCCGATGCCATAGCCGGTCCCGGCCTGCTTCTCCGGCTTCCAGCTCGCTCGCTTTGCGACGGCGCGGATCACATCCTTTGCCCGCTCGTCGCGCAGATGGCGCAGCCTGAACTCAACCGGGTCGTCACCGCTGATGGCCGCGATCTCGTCGAGCATGGACTCGATCGCGAACACATTGCCCTGGGCACCGAGCGTCCGTAGCGCCGAGGTGCGGACGGGCATGGTGAGGAGGCGATGGCTTTCGATCGTCCAAGCGGGCAGGTCATAGAGCGGAACGGAATTGCGGTCGCTGCCTCCGCCATTGGCCGCCGGAGGATCCGACGAGATCAGGCGCGGATAGGGCGTTGCGAGCTCGGTTGCCGCGAGCAAGGCAGGCTGCGCCGCGCGTCCCGGCCGCGCGGTATGGCCGTTGCTCCAGATCGCGTGCCGCCAGCCGACGATCTCGCTATGCGCGTCGAGATCCGCCTCGATCTCGATCGCCATCGCCGCACCGAACGGCGCATGCGACATCTCATCGTGCCGCGACCATTGCACCCGCACCGGACGTCCGCCGGCTGCTCGTGCCAGCAGCACCGCGTCGAGCGCAACGTCATCGGCCGCATTGTGGCCGTAGCAGCCGGCACCCTCCATGTGTTCGACGGTGATGCTCTCGGCCGGCAGCTTCAGCACGATCGCAAGGTCGGCACGCAGCATGTAGACGCCCTGGCTGTGCGTCCAGACGTGGACGCGATTTCCCTCCCATTGCGCCATCGCGCAGGACGGAGCGATCGAGGCGTGCGCGATATAGGGACGCGTGTATTGCCGGTGGATCGTGCGCGCGACCTGCTTCGGCGCGGCTGCGGTTTTGCTGTCGATGATCCTCGTCTCGACCGGCTGGCTCTTCAGGAACCCAGCCAGGTCGTTCTCGTCCGGCAGCAGCTCTCCCGCCGACCAGGACGCGCCCTTCCGCAACGCTCTCGACGCGGTCTCGGCGCCGTCCTCGGTCTCGCTGACGACGCCCACAAAGCTGCCGTCTCGTACGATGGCAATGAACCCGGCAACCGCGCGCGCTGCCGCTTCGTCGAGCGTGACGAGCTTTCCGCCCGACACCTCCGCTCGAAGCACACGACCATGCAGCATGTTCGCCAGCGGCGTGTCGTGAATGAAGCGCGGCCGCGCGAACACCTTGTCGGGGATGTCGATCCGTTGAACGGACTGTCCGGCAACGCGGCGCGCAGCGGTCAGCTTCGCGATCCCTTCCGCCGTCGCGTTGCGATCGAGCGAGACCTCGCCGGCGAGCTCCCAATAGCTGGTCCGGACATTGCCCGGTCCGGACATCGTGCCATCGTCGATGTCGAGCGTCGACGCGTCGACGCCGAGCCGCTCCGACGCCGCTGCGAGGAACAATCGGCGCACCTCGGCGCAGACCTGGCGAAGCGCGCGGCCCGATTGCTGGATCGAGAGGCTGCCCGAGGTCACTCCTTCGTTCGGGCTCGCGCCCGTCGAGGCGCGGATCATCGCGATCCGGCCGATATCGACATCGAGCTCGTCGGCTGCGATCTGCGCCAGCGCCGTGACGATGCCCTGGCCGATCTCGACCTTGCCCGGGGAGATCGCAACGCGCCCGTCGGGCGTGAATTTCACCCATGACGACAGGCTTGGATTGGCCGCCAGGCTGGGCGGCAATTGCGGTGCATGGGGCGGCGTGCTCATGGCGGGGCCATTTCCGATGCTGCGCGCAGCACCGCCCGCACCATGCGGTTCTGCGAGCCGCAGCGGCAGAGGTTGCGATCGAGCGCTTCACGGATCTCCGTTTCCGTCGGCGTCGTATTGCGTTTCAAGAGGGCTGCCGCGCTGATCAAAATACCCGACACGCAATAGCCGCATTGCATCGCCTGTTCGGCGACGAAGGCGCGCTGTAGCGGGTGCGGGTGCTCGGGCGTGCCGAGACCTTCCACGGTCGTGACCTCCTTGCCGGCCACCGACCACAGCGGCATGTCGCAGGAGGCGAGCGCGTGGCCATCGACCATCACGTAGCACGCGCCGCATTCATTGGCGCCGCAGCCGAAATGGCTGCCCATGAGGCCAAGCTTGCCGCGTAGCACTACGAGCAGCATCTGATCCGAGTCGGCGTCGATCGCGGTGTCGGAGCCGTTCAGACGAAATCGAATCGTTGGCATGACCGGCGACGACCTCAGGACTTGTCGAACTTCTTGACGACGTCTGCCCATTTCACGATGTCGCCGCGCAGGAACTTTTCGAATTCGTCCGGCGTCATCGCCATCGGTATCGCTCCCTGTTCGGTCCATAGCTTGACGATATCGGGCCGCTTCACCAGTGCAGTTACAGCGGTGTTGAGCTTGTCGATGACCGGTTTCGGCGTACCCGCCGGTGCCATCAGGCCGAGCCAGATGGTTGCCTCATAGCCGGGCACGCCGGCTTCGCCGGCGGTCGGAACGTTCGGCAGCACTGCGGAGCGCTGCTTGCCGGTGGTCGCGAGCGCACGCACCTGGTTCTCGGTCACGTTGGGCGCCATCGCGGGGACAGCGTCGATCATCATCTGCACCTGTCCGCCGATCACGCCGCTGCGCGCCTCGCCGCTGTTGCGATAAGGGACGTGCACGACGTCGATCCCTGCCATTGCTTTGAACAACTCTCCGGCCATGTGATAGGGCGTGCCCTGGCCCGATGACGCGTAGTTCAGCTTGCCCGGCTGCGATTTTGCGAGCGCAATGAATTCCTGGAGCGACTTCGCCTCGACCTTCGGATGAACGACGATGACGAGATCGGAATAGTTAACCGGCGCGATCGGCACGAGGTCGCGCATCAGATCGTATTTGCGCTGCGCAGGCGTCAGCAGCGATTCGTTCGCGGTCTGGGTGTTGGACATCATCAAGAGCGTGTAGCCGTCGGCCGGCGATTTCGCGACCTCCGATGTGCCGATGACGCCGCCGGCGCCCGTCCGGTTCTCGATCACGAAGGGCTGGCCAAAACGTTCCTGCAGCACGTTCCCGATAAGCCGCGCTGCAACATCCGCGGGGCCTCCGGCGCCGAAGGGGACGATGATCCGGACCGCATGTGCCGGATAGTCCTGCGCGAAACCGCGGGGCGCAGAGAACAGGGCGAGCAGCCCGGCCAATGCCAGCACCAATCTTGGGCTCGTCATGCCCGCCTCCCTGACGTCGTTCTTGTTGGCGCGCACTGTAGCGACAGGCCAAGCCGCATGTCGACGCCTCACAAAGTCGACTTGGCCGGGAATCCTGGCCGGGAATATTGCGCGGTTTCCGGTGTGGCCGCGGCCCCGGCCCCGGAACAGGCCGGGTCGGCCCCTGCTATTTGCATGGGCAATCCCGGATAAATGCGCTCGGCTGGCCGGTAGTTTGATGTTACGAAGTTGCCCATGAACCAGCACGCCAAGATCGCGATCCGACACTCCACCTGTCCGCACGACTGCCCGTCGGCCTGCGCGCTCGACGTCGAGGTCATCGGGGGCCGGAGCATCGGTCGCGTCCGCGGCTCGAAACAGCAGACCTATACGGCGGGCGTCGTCTGCGCCAAGGTCGCGCGTTATGCCGAGCGCATCCATCACCGCGAGCGGCTGATGTATCCGATGCGCCGCACCGGGCCGAAGGGCTCGGGCCAGTTTGCACGGATCTCCTGGGGCGAGGCGCTGGACGAGATCGGGCATCGCTTCAACGCGGTCGAGCGCGAATTCGGCGCCGAGGCGGTCTGGCCCTATTACTACGCCGGCACCATGGGGCTGGTGATGCGCGACGGTCTCAACCGCCTCACGCATGTGAAGAAATACTCGCGCTTCTATTCGACGATCTGCGCCAACGTTGCGCGCGTCGGCTTTGCGGTGGGCGCCGGCAAGATCGCCGGCGTCGATCCGCGCGAGATGGGTGTCTCCGACCTCGTGGTGATTTGGGGCACCAACCCCGTCAACACCCAGGTCAATGTGATGACGCACGCCTCCCGTGCCCGCAAGGAGCGTGGCGCGAAGATCGCCGCCGTCGATATCTACAACAACGACACGGTCAAGCAGGCTGACATCAAGATCATCCTGCGTCCCGGCACCGATGGCGCGTTCGCCTGCGGCGTGATGCATGTCTTGTTCCGAGATGGCTATGCCGACCGCGCCTATATGGACAAGTATACCGATTGTCCCGGTGAGCTCGAAGCGCATCTGAAGACGCGCACGCCGGAGTGGGCGTCCGCAATCTGCGGCGTTCCGGTCGCCGAGATCGAGGCCTTTGCGAAGGCGGTCGGTGAGACCAAGCGGACGTTCTTCCGCCTCGGCTATGGCTTCAGCCGTAGCCGCAACGGCGCGGCCCAGATGCATGCCGCGGCCTGCATCCCCGCGGTGACCGGCGCCTGGCAGTATGAAGGCGGTGGCGCCTTCTTCAACAATTACGCGCTGTGGCACTTCGACGAATCCATCATCGAAGGCCACGAGGCGATCGATCCCTCGACACGCGCGCTCGACCAGTCCCAGATCGGCCGCATCCTGACCGGTGATGCCGAGGCCCTGCACGGCAAGGGTCCGGTCAAGGCGATGTTGATCCAGAACACCAACCCGGTGACGGTCGCGCCGGAGCAGGTGCGGGTAGCCCAGGGTTTTGCACGTGAGGATCTGTTCGTGGCGGTACACGAGCAGTTCATGACCGAGACGGCGCAGATGGCCGACATCGTGCTGCCGGCGACCATGTTCATGGAGCACGACGACCTCTATTACGGCGGCGGCCACCAGCATATCTCGGTCGGTCCCAAGCTGATCGACCCGCCCGGCGAGTGCCGGTCCAACCACGAGGTGTTGCAGGCGCTGGCGCCACGTCTTGGCGCCAACCACCAGGGTTTCGAGATGTCGCCGCGCGAACTGATCGACGCGACGCTGAAGTTGAGCGGCCACGGCGATATCAAGGCGCTCGAGGCGGATATCTGGCGCGATCTCCAGCCGGATTTCCGCACCTCGCACTTTCTTGATGGTTTTGCGCACGCCGACAAGAAATTCCACTTCAAGGCCGACTGGGCGCATCCGCCGTTCGGTCTGATGATGGGCGATTTCGACAAGATGCCGCCGCTGCCGGATCATTGGGCCGTGATCGAAGAGGCCGATCAGAACCATCCGTTCCGTCTTGCGACGAGCCCCTCGCGCAGCTTTCTCAACACGACCTTCAACGAGACGCCGTCCTCGCAGGCCCGCGAGGGCAAGCCGAGCGTGATGGTCCATCCCCAGGATGCTGCCGCGCTCGACATTGCAGAGGGCGATGCCGTGACGCTCGGCAACACCCGCGGCGAGACGACGCTCATTGCGACGCTGTTCGCCGGTGTGCAGCGCGGCGTGCTGATCGCGGAGTCCGTCCATCCGAACAAAAACCACGTCGGCGGCCGCGGCATCAACGTTCTGACCGGTGCGGACACGATCGCGCCGATCGGTGGCGCGCCGTTCCACGACAACAAGGTCTGGCTGAAGAAGGCCGTGCCCGCCTGAGGCGCGAGTTTCTGCCACCATCGCGGTGCAAAGTTGTGTCGAGGCGCTAAGCAGCGACATGTCGGTAGATTGCGCTTGCGCCTGCCGTCCGACCTGCCGCAAATGGCTTGCAAGCAAGTCCAAACAAGCGAGCGCGCCATGACCGATACGAGCAGCGTCATCACCGAGAAACGCGGGCAGGCGTTCTGGATCACCATCAACCGTCCGGAAAAGCGCAATGCGCTCAACGGCGACGTGATCGCCGGCATAGCCAAGGGCTATCGCGATGCGCATGACGACAAGGACGTCCGTGTCATCGTGCTGACGGGCTCGGGCGACAAGGCGTTTTGTGCCGGCGCCGACTTGCAGAATTCCGGTGCCGCCTTCGCGATGGACTTTTCCAGGCCCAACGTCGACTACGCCGATCTGTTGCGGCTGTCGCAGGACGCGACGAAGCCTGCGATCGCGCGCGTCAGTGGCGTCTGCATGGCCGGCGGCATGGGCCTGTTGTGCATGACCGACATGGCGGTCGCCGCCGACCACGTCATCTTCGGCCTGCCCGAGGTCAAGGTGGGCGTGTTCCCGATGCAGGTGCTCAGCCTGTTGCAGAACATCGCGCCACCGCGGCTCGTCAACGAATGGGCGCTGACGGGCGAGCCGTTCGATGCCAGGGCTGCGCAAGCGGCGGGCCTGCTGAACTATGTCGTTCCCGCGGCCGAGCTCGACGCCAAGATCGACTGGCTGATCAGCCGTATCGTCGACAAGTCACCGACCGCGATCCGCCGCGGCAAATACGCCATGCGCGCCATCGCCTCGATGTCGTTCGATGAGAGCATCGCCTATACCGAGAGCCAGATCGCGCTGCTCGCGATGACCGAGGACGCCAAGGAAGGCCTGAAAGCGTTCAGCGAAAAACGCAAGCCATCCTGGACAGGGAAATAACTATCTTAAATCGGCTGGCCTAGGTTCGAGTCTTGGAGGCCCCAATAGCCCAAGATGCTGCTATTCAGACGCGCGGGTAGTGGCGATTCCGATAAGGGCTGCTCTTGCTCGCTCTTCGTGGCGCTTCTTGGAGCCTGCGATCAACTGTTTGCGCGTGCGTTTGGCATAGGTTGGCAGTTGGCGTGCCGATCGATGACGACCCGCTGCGCGTAACTCGGCATCCGTGAGATCGCTGTCCGCTCCTTCCGTAAATCCACCGTGACGGAACGAGGTAAAAGAGAGTTCACTCCGAAGCTCAGCTGCCGCGACAATTCTTTTTACGACGCGGCGCAAATAACGCAGGTCCTTGCGTTGTGTGATCCAAGGGAGCTGCGTAGGCGATCTGCGATGTTCATGGTCGCGCCGAAAGACCAGCCCCGAGACCACGGTCTCCTTGATGGCGTCGAGCTCCGCCATCAGTTCGGGGAAGAGAGGCTCGTCCATTTCATCGAATAGTGGCCACCAGGCTTCCTCGCCATTTTTCGGATGCACAATCTTCACACTGTTCGGCCGCTCCTTTGGCCGGTAGTGCGAAATTTCGAAAGCTCCAAAGACGTGTTCTTCGCGCTGCAACCACTCCCATGTCAACAGCGCGGCAGTTCCGACTGAGCGGTAACCCAGTTTCGTCGCCGCCGCCCTGAACGCGACAAGTTCGTCCCAAGCCGCCGTAGGTGTCTGGCGGACGGGCTGGCCAGGCGCACGGCTCTTTAGGCCCATCCGCGAAAATGGATTGATCGCTGGCACTTTCGTTTCTTGGGCACGCTGCCCAACAAACCATGCGCGCCTGCAAGAGGCCATGGCCGCATTTGCAAAGCGGCGACGCTCGCGCTTGACGACGTTCCCGCATGCGTCCCTGTGTTCCACGACAAGCAGTTTCGCGTAGATTGCGTCGACGAAGCCTTTCGTAAAATCAGAGAGCTGCTTCGAGCCCGCACGGCTACCATCCTTCAGCGTGTGGTTGGAAAAGAGTGCGAGGCCTTGCTTGTAAAGGCGCTGTGTTTTTTCGTCTATTTCTCTCCATTTCTGATGAGCTTGGAAGATGCTGACCAGCCAATCGAAACTGCCGGGCACGGGAGAAGGTGGAATCATGTCGGTCAACCCTCGTGAACGCCAACTGTCGAAGGCGGGAAGAAGGATATTTTCAACCCGTTCAACGGCAGCGGCATATTGTTCTCCTAACGCTTCAGCCTTGACGTTGCAGCCCTGCCGGCGGGCCCAGGTCGGCGGTTCAAAGAAGTAAGCCCATCGATCGCTTTTCAAGAGCTTTCGTCGGCAGTAGCGCGGAAGTTTCGACCGGGGTGGCTTCATACGAGAGAAACCAAATCTTGCGATCTATCTGGATTCATTGTCCTCGCCGGTGCCGCGAAGTTATCGATGGCGGCCTTGGACCAAATTGGCTGTCGCGCGCGCCCGATTCCGCGATAGCCAGTGGGAGGTGGTGCCTCGCCGCGACCAACGGCGCGTGCGAGTTCACCTGTATCGCGATAATCGAGATAGGCAGCGGCCATGTCGGCGCGCATGAGTGCAGGCCATGTGCCAATGGGCGGATAACGGGCAGGAAGGGCAGGGCGAAGTGCCATGAGCACGGGTCAATGGTCTAAATGTCCGGGCTGGGCCATCAACGCCTTAAGTCTTTTGAGATGCTTCTGGCCTATGGCAGGCCCACAAGGTAACGATTTGGATGGTTTCAGCTTGCACTCGAACATCTTGCCTCTTGCGCGCATACTTCCACGCCCCCTGTCACCGGCACCTCGATATGAAGGCCGAGGCGCCAGAGAAAAAGGAGAGCAGAGAGCTCGTGTGGCAATCGGCTGGCATGGCGTGCAAATAGGACGAACGATGTAGCCTAACAGAAACGATCACGATCGCACGGGTATATTCGGGCGCTGACGGGTTCAACAAAATTGCGGCCGCAAAGGCGGCGACAACCTGCGCGTCGGGTCTTGTAGTGGCAGGATCGCGGTATCTGCGCCCAGTAGCCTGGGACGCGTGTCTCTCACGGATCGCTAGCTGCGCTACCAAAATGGCGGCGCTTACGGACCAGACTCCCGCTCGCCTAGAACGCCGATGGGAAAGTTCGATCTGGCGATGGGAGTGCAATTGCCGAATGCGTAGCGAGACCGATCGACGAACCAAGCGCGTCGGAGCCCGCGGAGCAATGGGTTGTGTATGCAACACGACGGATGCCAACTTTTGGCGCTGAAGCGACATCCTTGCCCCCTTGGTGAGAGACAGCTGATTCTGCTGAACTATCAGTATTTGATCCGACAAACCTATTGATCAACTTGCATTAGAGTGCACAGCAAGTCTTCTCTTTGTCGGAATGATACCCCTCGTAGGAACAGCAGCGGTAGTTCGGCTTCTCGTCGGCTCGGCTGGAGTATTAAGACATTCGCGAAGTTGCGATTGGGATGTCGCCGCCAGAACGTAATCGCTGTCGTCGAGACACTTTTGATCTGCGTCATCGCGCGCGCGGCGTTTGCCGCAACGAGCTCTCGTGAACCGAGCCGCTCTGCGTCTCGGCCGACGGCTTCGATCCCGCGCATCGGATGTGTCTCTCGCCGGAGGCACTCGGTTCCGGGTTTCGTCGCGTTCCGCGCCGGCGCTATACTAACCCTCCTGCGGGTGCCTTATTAATCCGGTCTCGAGACTGCAGTCGGTCCCGCGTCCCGCCTGGCGGCGGCGCTATGCTGACGCTCCTGCGGCTGCTTTCTTTGGCCCGCCATCGCAGGCCACCAAGAAGTGTGCCTTAGAGGAGTTGATCGCGGAAACTGCGGGCCTCATTCTTGCATGCCGCACTTCGCATTGCGCCGTCGATGCAGCGCACCGACCGCATCGCCTCATGGCTTGAGGGGCGGCGAGGACAATCGGGCGATTGTCCTCGCAGCAAGCCAAGTTAGTGAGGCGTCGGATTAAATCATAGGCGTTTTGCCAGATCCCGCCGTCGACATAGCAGGTGACGGTACGGAGCGTGAGGCCGCTTGAAGCATCTCGTCGCTACTCGGAGGAAGAGTGAGAGGGGAGGTGGAGTTTCCGCGACGGGTTGGAAGCCAAGAGAGAGGCTCTCGGCCGCCCGCCGTGGAGCACCGAAATGGTGGAAGCTGTCCCGACGATCACCTCGTTTCCGGCCTGTGACTTTACCTTTAACAAGCTGGCGCTGGAGCGCCTCCAGATTGAGTACGTCGGCCATCGGGAGGCTGCGTGATGTCGCGCGGCGCTTCCGAACTGGCGCGTCGCCTCGCGCGAGAGGCCGAGGCGGTGTGCCGTTACTATCTCTCGAACGGTCGGCGGCAAGGGCGCTATTGGCTGGTTGGCGATGCCCGCAACACGCCGGGACGCTCGATGTTCGTCCGATTGAAGGAATCGCCCAAGGGACCAGCGGGGAAATGGACTGATGCTGCAACGAGCGAGCACGGCGACTTGCTCGACATCATTCGCGAAAGCTGTGGACTGCTCAATTTCCGCGACGTGGCGAACGAGGCGCGCCGGTTTCTCAATTTACCTCGCTCGGACTCAGAGCCTTCAGCGAAACTTGCGCGCAGCAGAGCGTCAGTCGGTTCGCCCAAGGCGGCTCGGCGACTCTTCGCTATCTCGCAGCCAGTCGCCGGAACTCTCGGTGAGGTCTATTTGCGTAATCGGGGCATTTTAGCGTCACGCGACGATCGTGCGCTGCGCTTCTACCCGCGCTGCTACTACCGACCCGATAGCGACGCGCCCACCGAGATTTGGCCGGCATTGATCTCCGGTGTCACGGACCTTGATGGTCGGATCACCGGCGTGCATCGCACCTGGCTCGATCCCGACGGTTTCGATGTTGTGCGCCTGGGTAAGGCGCCGATCGATACGCCGCGACGGGCCATGGGTGACCTTCTCGGTAACGCGGTTCGATTCGGGACGGCCGACGACGTGCTGGTGGCAGGAGAGGGCATCGAGACCATGCTGTCGCTCCGCCGGGCAACTCCAGCGCTGCCAGCGGCTGCCGCGCTTTCCGCAAACCATGTTGCTGCCCTGCTACTTCCGCTGCAGCTGCGCCGACTCTACATCGCGCGCGATCGTGATGCTGCCGGCGACTTCGCGTTGGCGGCCCTGGCCAAACGGGCTTTGGACGCCGGTATCGAGGCGATACCGCTGTCGCCCCGGCTTGGGGATTTCAACGAAGATCTACTCACCTTTGGCATCGACCAGCTTCGTGAGACCTTGCGCGCTCAACTCGCTCCGCAGGATGTCGTGCGCTTCATGTCCTTGACGGCTGCTGAAACGGGTTGAACGTGGGTCGCTTAGAGGCGTTGCGATCGGTTGTTCAAGCCGCGGCGGCCGGACACAGTCGCGCCCCGGGCCTTCCAGAGGGCGATCGGACGGCGGGCGAGTGCGGCCCTGCAACGGCAGAGGTTGTGGCTATTTTCCGCCGGCGCCTCACGCCTTTGCATCGCGAAACAAAATAGCCGCATCTCTGCCATCCTCCGCTGTCGCTTCGGCCCTGCGCTTTCACTTCGGGTTCTGGTCCTTTCCGCCCGCGGTCAAGTGATCGCCACGAAGGCCGCGATGGGCGCGGCCGATCCAGCAAAGGGCCTCACCTATGATGACCGACCAGGACGACCCCGATTTCGAAGCGCCGCACCCTCGGTCTGCGACCGACCACATCCTCAGCGAGCTTCAGCTCTATGGGTACCGCCCGTTGCAAGATGAACCCGATCCAAGGCCACTTCCGGAAGGCAAGGCCATCGCCGGTGCGGTCGCCGACATTTTCGATGCCCTAGTCGCGACACTGAATGACACGCGCCTCGAGCCGGATCTTGAGGACTTGCTCTGGTCGGCCGTTAATCTCTTCCATCGTGCGGCGGACCGCATCGAACGCGAGCTCGACACAAACGAGCAGGCGCAGCAGAAGAGTCTACGTGAGCAAAATGGCTCGGAGGTCCGATCCGTCGAGCTAGAACGGCTCACCGCCGAGGGCATCACGATCATGGAGCGCCGCAACGTCATGGAAGTCTTTCGCGACCAAGCTGCCGAATGGTTCGAAGTCCACACTGGCTCGCTCTGGCGGCCGCGCTCTGGATCAATCATCAACCACGGCACGCTCACCGCCGCGATGATCGACAGCCGCGATTTCCTCGCCACCAAGCGTCGCTCCGAAGCCGAGGTGGTGGTGCCGGCCGGGCCGAAGATCGCGCTCACCGGCGGACTTGACTTCAACGACGTTTCGCTCGTGTGGGACCGGCTCGACAAAGTCCACGCGAAGCATCCCGACATGGTCCTGCTCCACGGCGGTTCATCGAAAGGTGCTGAATTGATCGCTGCAAAATGGGCCAACAATCGCAGGGTATCACAGATCACCTTCAAACCAGACTGGACGAAGCACGCCAAGGCTGCACCATTCAAGCGCAACGACGCCATGCTGGCAGTCATGCCGATCGGAGTTATGCACTTCCCGGGGACCGGCATACAGGACAACCTCGCCGACAAGGCGAAGAAGCTCGGTATTCCGGTCTGGAAATTTCACAAAGATGGCGCGTGAGCGCCGTCTTACGCGACTCGAGCCGAAAATCGGTTCGCGTGGGCAACGCCAGATAGAGCCGGCCCGCTCATCAAAGCCCAATTTCATCCGAGACTTCACCTTTGTCATCGCGTCTTGATCTAAACATCGAGATGCGCCGTGACGGTGGAGATTTGTCCTCAATGTCGCTGGGCTTACCCTATCTTTCTGACTGACCTTTGTCTCGCGACATATGTCGTCTCATTCGTGGCAGTTAAGATCGGAGTTCTTCGAGGCTAGAGACGAGTGTCTTCTTTGCCAACGCCTGATCGGGAGCCACTCGGGTCGAAGCGCCGAGCTGATTGAAGTGTTCCTCGCCAGACGGCCTTGAATCTACCGTCAGTCACTCTCGGCGTTGGCCGAACGCGTCTGCGTGTAGTTGTTCAATCTTTGAAACTTCGTCCTCCGTAAGCGAGCAGATTTTCTCTCTCTCTCTCTCTCTCTCTCTCTCTCTCTCTTGCGCGCTTCGACAGCTTGCCCTGATTCGTACCTTAGCACTGCAGGCGGGAAACGCGCGCGCGTGCGATGTGGTTCGCTGGCGTTTGCCGAGGCGCATCTTCCTTGCCGTTAATGCGCTGCCGTCAGCAAGTGTCCGATCGAACCGGCCTAAGTCCTTGTGATGCGTCGGTGTCGGAAGCCATGGTCGCCTCCGTCGGTTCGTTCACGGTGTGCGTCCAACGCAACCTCGAATGGGCTGATCAGGCCCGAGGGCCGGCAAGAGCCTCGATCGCCTTCCCGCAACGGCCGCGCCTGCTTTTTTCCCCTGCCGCGAAGAGGCGGCATTCCTCGCGGGAGACAAAAAGAGCAGGCTTGTGGCCGTCCTCCGCTAGCGCTGCGGGTCTGAAGTCTGCGGGCCGATCGCTCCCCGGCCCAAGGATCGCCATCGAGGCTGCGATTGGCGCAGCCCGAGCAACAAACGGAGACTATCATGGCTACCATCATCGGCACCTTCACCGCTGCGGACAACGGCTACGTCGGCTTGATCAAGACTCTGACGCTGAACATCAAGGCAAGATTCGCCGCGTCCGAGAAGGACAACGACAAGGCGCCCGATTACCGCATCTTCGCCGGTATGACCGATTATGCGGAGTAGCGCATTATGCGGAGTGGCGTGCTGTGAACGCAGGTTTTTCGCGGCTTTATCGACCGCGGCA